>CANDYN010000006.1 GCA_947424985.1 Rickettsiales bacterium
TTTGATTCATACGCAATATATCTTGATGGCTCAATTGATTCAAAAATATCTTTAACTTTTGCATTTTTTAAATCATGCCCAAGGTCTTGTTCAATCATTTTCATTAATTGTAAACTTTCGCCAGCTATTACTATATCAAGATGTTTTTGTACAATAAGCAAGGTTATTTCATGTAAGAACGCTTTGAACTTTGCGCTTTCAGATTTAAATTTTTTCCAACTTGAAACTTGATCTGCAAGTATTTTGTGTAAACTTAAATCTTCAGAGATTGCAAAAGTGTCGGTTTTGATATTGTAATCCCTTGTTCCGGAAAAAAAACCTGTATTGCTCTCCGGATATATGAATCTTCCATTTCCTCTTTGAACTGCGTACGATATATTCGGTAAAAATTTTTGCAAAGCTGCCGTAAAATCAGATTGCATTAAATCAATCCCAAGTTCAGCTATTGCCACTCTATCTGAATTTCTGTGTGCCATTATTATACTTTCCTCGATGCTTACTGCGAAAGCATTATACGAAAAAAAGATGAAAAACGCGAAGCTAAGAAGGTATTTCATATTCAATATTTTCACCGATTTTTATAAAATTTAACGCCGAAACAACAACAATATCATCATTTTTTAAGCTATTTGTATAAAAATATGAAGAATCTGATGAAAGTATATCAATTTTTATTCGTTTTACAGTATTTTTTTCAATTATATACACAAAACTCTCTCCATTTTTATCGAGTAAAACCGCATTTAATGGAACCTTTATAAGCTGTTTTGGTTTCGATATCAGTTTTATTGAGACATTTTCATCAATGAAAAATTTAGTTTTATCTTTTTGTGGAATTGAAATTTCTATATCAACTGAACCACCATTATTCAAAACTTTTGCAACATGGGAAACTTTCCCATCGGACGTAAAATCATCACTTGAGATTTTTGCGCTCATTCCTTTTGATATTTTTCGAGCATTCTGTGTTGATGCCGAAGTTTTTACTATAATCTTGCTACTGCAAGCAACGGATGCAACTTTTGTTGCCGAAAAAGACGTAACAAAAATACTTGCACCGTTTTCAGTGAAAATATCTTTGATATATCCATCGCAGGGACTTATTGCGTATCTTTCTGTTAAGCTTCTTTTTGCTTTCTTATCTGCATTTTTAAAGCTTTGTTCATAAGAAGAGTCAATATCTGAATGTATTTCGGGCAAATCTGAATATGAATGTTCCGGAAGGTTTGATAAAATATCATCAATTTTGATTATTTTCTGATATTTTTTTACATACTCACTTTTTGAAACCAAGACCTGTGAAACTTTTCCCGAAGATTCTGAATATATATCGATGTTCGAATCAGATTCAACCCTTCCCTGTAAGCTAAACTCAATAACTTTATTTTCATGTTTTACTTTTATAGCTTTGTATTTTAATTTAAGAGTCGTCATGGCCGCCTTTGTGTCATTTTTTTTATAAAAAACCTTTGTTTGTTTTACAAAAATAACAAATATCATTAAAAATACGACAGCACAGATGATTTTCTTCACGATAAATATAAATTAAAGCTTCCGCTTAAGCTAGCTATGTTTTTTTATAAGTCAAGTTTTTTTGCATAAGAAAAAAAGACAATATTATGCCAAAAATAAACATTACAATACATAAAATTTGCCCCATAGATAAAAACCCCAAAACAAAACCGAGTTGTTCATCCGGTTGTCTTGTAAATTCAGTACAGAAGCGGAAAAAAGAGTATCCGCAAATAAAAATTGCCGATAAAAATCCGTCTTTTTTGAAGATCTTTTTTCTATGCAAAAATAACAAAATACAAAACAAAAACAAGCCCTCAGTTAGAGCTTCGTAAATTTGACTTGGGTGCCTTAAAATCAAGCTTGGATCGGTTCTTTGAAAAATTACTCCCCAAGTTCCATCTGTCGGTCTTCCAAAAAGTTCACTATTTACAAAGTTCATAATTCTTCCTATGAACAAACAAAATGCTGATGGGATTGATATTATATCGAAAATTCTTATTGGAGTTTTGTCGTATTTTTTGCAAAATAAAATAACCCCCAAAATAATACCAATAAAGCCGCCGTGAAATGACATTCCACCTTCCCAAATTGCAAAAATCTTTAAAGGATTTTCGCTATAATATTCAAAGCTATAAAACAAAACATACCCAAGTCTTGCACATAAAATCAAAGCAATAATCAAGTATGTTGAAAATTTATCAGCAAGGATTTTATCTTTTAAATAATTTTTATTTACAAAATATGGAAGCAAAAAAAGTCCCAAAATATAGGATAAGGAGTAGTAATATACGTTAAAATTACCAATTGTAAAAAATATCGGGTTTATATTGTTAATGTATATCATATTTCAAAAGCATCATAAATAAAATTTTTATCAATAGACTGCCCAAAGCTATCGGGAATTATTTGTTTTTTTGAAAAAATTGAGATTAAATTACCACTTTCAGCACGGGCAATTATCATAATTAACAGCTTTTTTAAGACACTTTTTTCATATTCAATATCATTTAAAATTATAATCCATTTTTTATGTTTTGATGTCATCAATTTATACATTAATAAATTTTGAAGCTCGGCTTTGGATAGATTTTTCATCTTTTTTTCGCCTAACGAACTAAGTTCAAAATAAGCTATAATAGCATTTAAAAGCTTTAATCTTGCAGAAAAAAGCAGTTTTATTTTCAAATATGAAAGCATGGTAAGGCTTGTCAAGAATATTTTTTTATCAAAATCAAATATCAAAGTATTGCTTTGTTTGTATTTTACACAAGACCTTGGGTCTTGACATAAATATTCGTTTATTCTTCCAATTTTTTCGTTCATTAGCTTTGCAAAATCTCATACTCAATCGAGTTTTTATCGGCATATCTAATTGCTTTTTCAAGCTCATCAAATTTAAGATCGGAAGATGGGGATGTGTTTTCGCACGCATGCCAGTTCATTGCCTCATATTGATATTCTCTTTTTTCATCATTTTGAAAGGCCAAAATCCAAGTATTTTTTTTTGATGTATATTGGTTATTGGCATTCTGTTGTTGATAAATTATTGCAATTTTTTTCATATACTTATACCAAAGTTTCCATTTTTTGAAATATATTTAAAAGCCCTGTCAATTGCTGTTTTCTTGCTTTTTTCTATGGCGTTAAAAATGCATACAAATCCCTTGTTTTGAAGGTATTTTTTTTGAAAGAAAATTCCACAAATTGATACAACAATGAAGGAGTAATAGATTAAAATCAAGCTAATAAGGTACGAAATCACGATAGATGCTATCTCAAAAGAAAAGATTTTAATTGATAGATTCATAATTTCAACATTGGCATTTAATACAAAAAAATTTACCAAAAGCATCAAAAAAGAGTATACAAAAGATTTATTCTTCAATAAAACCAAGCAATTTACAAAAGGAATAGCCATTAACAAAGAAAAATTCTCGGAAATTACGACAAATCCCTTTGCTACATCAAAGTATTCTTGATTATTCTTCTCTTTTTTTTTAGCATATACCTTATAAAATGACATATTTCTGTAAATAATTACGTATTAAATATTACAATTTTTTAAAAATGCAATTGTTTTTTATATTTTTTGTTTTATTGAAGATTAATTTGATATCAAAAATCGCAATGAAGCTTGTTTTTAATCCAATAATATTAAAATTTTGCCTGCTTGGAGTCTTGGACAGATTCATGTTGATATACTCGGTATATATTATGTTTTTCGCAAAAATTGGATTAACGCCGGCTTTAGTCGGAATGGTTTTAGCTTTTTACGAATTTGGAAAAATATTCGGTGATCCTATTTTTTCGATTCTGGCTGATAAATACGGAAGAAAGATGTTGATTATTATTGGTTTTTTATTCAAAGCCTTTGGTGTTTTGACCTGGGTTTTATATCCAAGTATTACAACGGCATTTATTGGTGTTTTCTTTATTGGCTCAGGAAAGTCCGGTACGAACAATATAGATTCGTATATGTACGATGAGTTTAAAAATAACAAACTTGATTCAAAATTTAAAGACGTGATCGCAATGAAATCCATATTTACAAATATAAGCGCATCAATTGGTGGATTTTTTACGTCTTTTTTATATAAATTTGGTGGATTTAACGCAGTTTTTTTATCTTCTGTAATAATAATAATGTGCGTTTCAATACCATATATATCATTTTTCCTAAAAGATTCAAAAACATACACCAAGGCAAATAAAAAGCTTTCGATGTTTGAAATTGCAAAAGAGGGATTTTCCTATGCAAAAACAAATTCAAGAATTTTTTACGGCGTAATTTTAAGTGCAATTTTTTATTCAGTCTATATAATCATGACGGACACAAATAAAATGGTGATGAATGATATAGGTTTTACACCTGATTTTATCGCAAGAGTTTATGCGATAGCGCATATAATTCCAGCCATTACAACTTTTATTTTTATTGTAATTCAGCCCGGTCTTTTGATACGTGGGGTTGTTTTGATTTCAATTATTATGTGGATCTCAATCGCCGTTGTGTCAAGTACTTTCTATGGAAAACCGCTTGTTACGAGTATCTTGATGTTCCTTTTTATGTTTCCAATTTTTGATACGTGCATAAAGGACAACTTGCATAGAATGATTGCAAATTCGTCTTTTAGATCAACAATTTTGTCGTTTTCCCATCTTATTTCGTCTTTTTTGAATATCTTCCTAAGTCTTTTAATTGGATTTGTTGCGGATCAATATTCATACAAATATTCAATGGTGCTATTTCCAATTTTAATTTCTGTCTTGACTTTTATCGTAATGGTGCTTCAACAGAAGAGAACTTATAAGTTGAAAAACAAAATTTCTTAGTTTTTATGCCTTTTTTTGAATACTTAATTATACTGATTTTTGCGATTGCAACTGCTTTTGTTGCTTGCGTTGCGATACTCTCTTCAAGCGTTGTATCGGTTTTTGCGGCAAGTATTTTAGGACTTTTTGTCATGATAGTATATTTGATCATTTCTGCTCCAGATGTAGCAATTACCGAAGCTGCCGTTGGTTCCGCGATAAGCACTATGTTCTTTTTAGTTGCGATAAAGGGAATGTCAAAACACTTAAAGCCCAAGAGTGGTGTGAAAATTGATAAGGTTGAAAAAATTAAAAAGAATATTATAATGGCGTCAATTTTACATAATCCGATTTTGATGATAATACTTATTGCAGCTGTATTTATCGGGGTTTCGGACGCATTCATTGAAATCGGCAAAATACAAACAAACGAACACATGGAGTCCGCAACTTTTTATATCAATAAAACTTATAATGAAACCGGGGTTGGCAATTTGGTAACCTCCGTTTTGGCGTCATATCGTGGGTTTGATACGCTAATTGAAAATCTTGTAATAATGACTTCTGCAATGGGAGTTTTTTATATTTTGAGCTTAAAAGATGAAAGTCAAAGAATTGTTAAAAAGTAGTTTTTATTTTATATGGGTGATATTGTAAAAAAATTTGGAAAAAAAAGTGGGGTTTTTATTAAAGAAAAATCGCGCCTAGTGTCAAGTATTTTGCAAAAAATAAGTAAAAAACAGATCATGATTTTTATATTAATTGTACTCGCTTTAACGGCAGCAATTTTTATAAAGAGTATTATTGAAAAATCAATGATACAAAGACAAATACCAAAATACTGGAGTGTTCAACCAAAGCTTGAAGATGCTGCGATTATGAATTTTGATGACATAAAATCTGAATTTTTGGATCCATTTTCATCGATTTTAAAGGTAAATAATGGACTAAAAGTTGCAAAAATTTTATCAAAAAGTGATTCGAGATATAACGATTCAATTAAAATATTAAAAGAAATATCAAAATATGCCGAAGATGAAGCTATTTTTGATGTGATTCAAATGTCAATTTTATCAATACAAATAATGTACAATACGGAAAAGAGAGACGTAAATCCTGTGCAGAAAATCGCAAGATCAAAATCACCATATCATCTGCTTGCAATCGAAGTTTTGGCGGAAAATGAGCTATCACTTGGAAACGAAAAATTGTATTACAAAAACATTGATAAAATCTACCATTCAAAAAACTTGAAATCACCTCACATGAAAGATAGAATTGAAGAATTGTATTATATCGCTACACCACATCTTGAAAATTAAAATGAAAAAAATAATCGTAGCATTGTTATTGTTTACCGTATCATGCAAGGATAAACCACCTGCAAAAGAACTCAGAAATAGTGTTTTTACATACAACGCCTCAAGTAAGATTGATGAAAATATGAATATTTTAGATATTCCATCAAGCAACAAAGATTCCGATATAAATACGACGTATTACGACACAAATAGCGGTAATTTTGAGTACAACGGAAGTCTTTCAAAAATTTCATCAAAAAAAGTTGGCGGAGGGGATTTTTCCTATTTTAAAACCGATAATTCAATCGTAAAATATCTCGATAAAATTTTTGTTTTGGATCTAAATTTTACAATTTGGGAGCTTGATCAAGATCTCAACAAGGCACGGAAATTATATACACCAAAAAATCTGAAAAATGCTAATTTCGCAAGCTTAACTATCTATAAAAACACAGTTTTACATTCACAAAGCAACGGAATTTTAACTAAAATAGATATTGAGAGCGGTAAGGTTTTGGCGCAAGTTGAAAATGAAAAGTACTCATTTTTTGCAGGGCTTGAGCATGGCGATGGAATTCTCTATGGGCAATCTCAAAGTGGTGATGTTTTTGGATTAAATGCTGAAGACTTGAGTGAAATTTTTTCATATTCAAGTCCGGAAAGTGCAATATCAAATTTAATATCCTCAACAAGGGAACAATATATCAGCGTTGCCAAGCCGAAATTATTTAAAGGTGAGTTAATTTTTGTAAACAAAAACAATGAAATCGTATTTTTAAATGCTAAAAATGGATATCAAATTTATTCAAAAAAACTTGAAACCGAAATACAATCGGCAATATCTTCAACAATTTTTTCTTTTGATACTGCAATGTATTCTCCATTTTTACGAGATGATCTTGGGTATTTCGGGTCAAAGATTGGCAGTATTTCTGTTTTTTTGACGCAGAAAAAACAACAAGTTGCTTCACTTCCGCTTGAAGTAAATTCGCCAATAATATCCTCCCAAAATTTTATGTATTTCATTACAGCAAAAAATGAACTTGTTGCCGTACATATCGATACCGGACGTATAAAATGGTCCTTACCACTTGATAAATATTATGATTATAAGCTTCCAAAATATCTTTCAAATGGTAAGGGTTACAATAGAATGAAGCTGAATTTTCGCGGTCCGATTTTTGTAAATGATAACATATTGCTCACTTCACCTTTTGGAAAAATGTTGCTAGTTGACGCAGAAAATGGAGATATTAAAAAGGAAATAGAAACGCAGCAATGTTTTTTTCAAACTCCAATTATAACAAAAGATGCAATTTTTGCATATTCAATTTGCGACGATAGGTTGTATAAATTTGAGTAAAATTATACACCAATTGCATTTCTCATATACTTTTTCGATGCCTCAACTTCCGGCTGATCGTATGGATTGATCTTGAAATAATGACAAGATAAAATTGTTTCCAAGATATAAAAAGTCATCATTTTTGTAATAAACTTATCGTCTATTTCGCAATTTATTATATTACAAGGAAGATTTTGCTCTTGTAACGATAAAAAAGTTCCATTTGCTGCTGCATCAACTATTTTCTCGATGTTAACTCCCGATAATTCTTTTATTGAGCTTGAATGTAAGGTAGTTTTTTTGTGTGAAACTGGATTTATTATTGTAAAAATTTTATCACGAGGTCCACCAAGATAAAGTTGTAATTTACTATGCTGATCAAGTGGTCCGATCGCCCCGCAAGGATTTGTTCCAAGGCCATTCTTTCCAATACTTTCAGCCCAAAGCTGGATATACCAATCGATAAAATATCGTAAATTTTCGTTATAACAAAATAAAATGGTCGATGAAATATTATTTTTCATTGCCGAAATTGTAAAATTTATTCGATCCAGAAATTCATCGCTTTCAGTTAATTTATCGATCAAATCTAGAAAATACTTTAAATTTTTCTTAATATCAATTCCGCAAATTACGTTTATTAAGTTAATATTGTTTGAAAAAGCTGAAAAACGCCCTGAAACATCGCCGCTCCAATCTAATATTTCAATTCCAAATTCTTGCGATATTTTTCCGATATAGCTTTCTTTTTTTGCTGTCATCGATAGACAAATGTCCACTATTTCACGACTCAAAAGCCCTGAGCTTTTTAGATAATCGGTTATTAAAATCATCTGTGAAACTGTTTCAATTGTGTTTCCGGATTTACTTATAAAAAGAAAAAATGACTCCTTTATATTAATTTTTTTTAAAATATTATCAACTGAATTTGAGCTTAAATTGTCAATAAAATATATATTGTTCTTTGGGAAATTTTCATGTTCTTTTTTTGCATAAAAAAAAGCTTTTGCGGCCAAATTTGATCCACCTATCCCCACTATTACTATATTTTTTGCTTTATTTGCAATCGAAAGTCCAACCTCAAGCATTAAAGAGATATCTTTTTTATCACCCGCAACTGTAATTATTTCCTGAAATTTTTCGTCATCTTGTAGTGTTTTTTTAATCCAAGCTTTGTCGATATAACTTTCTACTTTTAAAAATCCGTTATTTATTTCAAATTTTTTAAACATTTTTATAAGCAAAATATCTTCAAAAAGCTTTGCGATATCTGAAAATTAATGTCAATTATTTTTCTTGCTTTTTTAAAAAATAGTATTAGGGTTTTGAGATTTGAGGATAAAAATATGTCAAAAAGAGTGGTCGTAACCGGGCTTGGAATAACCCTACCGGGAGCTTATGATATAGAATCAGCTTGGGATAAAATTAAAAGCGGAGAATCTTTTATATCAAGTATTGATAATTTTGATGCAAGCGAATTGAATACAAATTATGCAGCAGAAATTAAATTTGAAGACAAAGACTACGAAGGAAAAACTGGATTTATGTATGAAAATAAATTTAATCCCGAAAAATATCTTGACAAAAAAGAGATTAGAAGGCTAGATAAATTTATAATTTACGGGCTTCAGTCGGCGCAACAGGCGGTTTTGGATGCAAAAATTAACGAGGGAGTCGACAAGACAAGGGTCGGGGTTGTGCTTGGCTCGGGAATAGGGGGAATTCATGGAATAGAAGATACGTCACTAGTTTTAAATGAATTTGGTCTCAAGAAAGTAAGTCCGTTTTTTATTCCATCGGTTTTAATTAATTTAATCTCAGGACACGTTTCGATGCAATATGGTTTTCAAGGGCCAAATTTTGGGATAGTCAGTGCGTGTTCAACTGCGGCGCATTCGATAGGAGAAGGTGCGCGCATGATTATGTGTGACGATGCTGATATCATGATCGTTGGAGGCTCCGAGGCTTCAATTTCAAAACTTGGAATTGCGGGATTTAACGCTGCAAGAGCGTTATCAACAAGCTTTTCAAGTGATCCACAATCAGCAAGTAGACCGTGGGACGAGGCACGTGATGGATTTGTTATGGGCGAAGGAGCCGGGGTTTTGGTAATTGAAGACTACGATCATGCGATAAAACGTGGAGCAAAAATTTATTGTGAGCTAGTTGGTTATGGAGCATCGGGAGATGCGTATCACATTACAGCGCCACATCCGGAGGGTGAAGGAGCTTTGCTTGCTATGAAATCAGCATTAAGAAAAGCCAAGATCGAGCCAAATAAAATTGATTATATAAATGCACATGGAACATCAACACCGGTAGGTGATATAGCTGAGGTAAAATCCATAAAAAAACTACTTGGAGACCACGCAAAAAATGTCGTGATGTCGTCAACAAAGTCTGCAACTGGGCATTTACTCGGTGCCGCTGGTGGAATTGAGGCAATTTTTTCAGTCTTGGCAATCAGAGATCAAATTTGCCCTCCGACTTTAAATTTGAAAAATAGATCCGAAGGTTGTGATCTTGATTTTGCAGAAAATGGCGCAAAGCCTATGAAGATTAACTACGCCTTATCAAATTCTTTTGGTTTTGGTGGTTGTAATGCAAGCTTGTTGTTTAAAAAAATATAGATGAAAATCTTGGCGATTGACACTGCAAATTCAAATTTATGTCTTGCTGTTTCAAATCAAAACGGAGATTTTTTTTACAAAAGCGAAGAGAAAAATATTCAAGCAGAAAAAATTTGCACAAAAATTGATGAAATTCTCGAAAAATCTTGTGAAAAACTTGAAAATATAACGCATTTTGTGATAAATACAGGTCCCGGAAGTTTTACCGGAGTAAGAATTGGGGTTTCGTATTTAGCGGGGATTTTAGCATTTGATAGAAAAAAAATCATCGAACTTGATACATTTGATATTTTACTTCATTCGGTTAAAATGGAAACAAATGGAAAGAATTCGATCACAGTTCTTCGTGCTGACAATTTTTCATCGATTTTTATAAAAAAATATGACAAAAATATGCTTCCATGTTCAGAAATTGAAATTATAGATATAGATGAAATTGAAAATAATGAGGATTGTGTATTTTATATTGATGAAGAGGTTTTTGATAAAGCTTCTCATGTTAAAAATGCGATAAAATCTTACAAATCTTCAAGCGAAGGCCTTTTGCGTGCTTCGAAGTTTTTTGTTAATAAAGCTAAATTCGTGAAAATTATCACCCCGTCTTACTGTAAAAGTTTTTTATAAATATGCGATATTTACTTATTCTAATAATAATTTTATCGTCATGTACGCATAAAAAAAGAATACAAGGATATCCTGATATTGAAAAAATAGAAAAAAGTATAATAATCGGAAGTGATATCAATATTTTGCTATCAGGCGTTGGGGAGCCAAGTTTTTATTCTGGCGACAAAAGCATTGCATACTATGTTAAGATATCCGGAAGAGAAGGTGCTATTTATAGCTTTGTACCTGAATTTCGCGATGTTTTGGAGATAAATATACTTAATGGAAAAATTATTTCAAGTATACGAAAAACCGGTCCGGTTGACGTTAAAGCAAAATCTAAAATTTAACATATCGCTTGAAATAAAGCAGAACGAAAATCCCAAAAGGAAAAGTTATCCATGGTTATATTTTCTGTACCGATGTAGGATGCAAAATACAAAGCTATTACGCCTTATTTTTATCCAACACTCTTTCATACTGTCTTGCTCTTTTAACTTTTAAAGCAGGTCTTACAACCTCAAGAGATACAACGTTTGGTGAAAGTATATTAAAGTTAATTACAGTTTGAACTCCATGTAACACCTTCTTTACCAAGGAAACTCTGTATACACATCTCGATGCTGATTGTTTTTCAAATACGCAAAAACCTTCGTGCGAAGACAGCTTTTTATTACTTGCGGACTTGGTTTTAACGCATATTAAGTCACCAGATTTACATTCTTGAATCTGTTTTCCGGCTAGCAGAGATTGATACTGCCCTAGATTAAAATCCTGAACAAATCCAGCTAAAGATACTTTTTTTATCGCGTTTTTTTCTGTTGACATTCTATCAAAATAGTGCAGAGTGATCATCATATACAAAAAAATAATAGTCAAGAAAAAATATTGCAAATTATTTAATATATATTTTAATGGGTATATATTGTAGAAAAATGATACAAATTCTAAAAAAATTCGGTGTGAAAAATCGTCTTGACTTGATATCAATCGGTGGAATTGTTTTTATTACGGCATTTGTCGTTATTTTTAAGCTTTTTCCCGATAAATTCGGCATAGATTGGACGAAGAACAAGCGTCAAGTTCATAACGATATATCGATTTTTAAAGATAAAGATGGAAATTTTTTACCAAAAAGTGAAGGGAAAGAAAATTTTTTTAAAATGCTAAAAAAAACAGATGAGCAAATTTTAGCAGATAAAATGGCTACATATTACCTAAGATCAGCCTGGATTATTCCGCAATTTTTGCCACAGTTTTTTAATTTTACAACAGTTGGAGGGTTTTATAATTTAAGTATTGCTTCGACTTATTTTATAACGCATGCAATTAAAGATATAACGCATAAAGAACGCCCGGACGGTGGAAATTACAAATCTTTTCCGTCGGGACATACAGCCGGAACTTCAGTTTTAGCTGGATTTGTGCATAGATTTTATGGGATAAAACTCGGTGGACCACTATATATAATATCGGCTGTGGTTGGCGGAAGCAGGATTTTTGCTGATAGACATGATATTTATGACGTTGTGGCGGGATTTATTGTTGGCTCTCTTTGCGGATTTTATACAAATGCAATATTGATGTATGTAACAAATTTTATCGCAAAAAAATCACAAATTGCCAATAGATTTAAATTTTTTCTACTTAAAGAATTTTAACATGAGATTTTGCCTTGTAAAACCGGACATGCCTGGAAATTTTGGAACAATTGTTCGGACTTTGGCATGCTTTGGAGTTTTCGAGCTTGATGTGATAATGCCCATGGGATTTACCCTCGATGACAAAGATTTAAAACGATCTATGATGGATTATGGTGGGGATTTTAAGGTAAATAGGTTTGATGATTTTTTGGAATATAGAGAGAAAAATATAAAATCCAGGTTTATTTTAGCTACAACAAAAAGTAAAAAGGGTTTTATGGAAATTGACTATAAAATAGATGATGTGATTTTATTTGGATCTGAAAGCAAAGGGGTGGAAGGCGACGTTTTAAATGGGTGCGATGAAAAAGTTACAATAAAAATGAAAGGTGCAGCTAGATCGATTAATTTGGCTGTAAGCTTTGGAATTATTGCAAACTACGCGATTTATAGTGCAGATTTATGAAAAAAACAATTAAAATTGGAACAAGATCGAGCAAATTAGCCGTAAAGCAGGTTAGAATATTAATAAAAAGTTTGCAAAAAGCCGGATTTGGAAGAGATTTTAAGTTTGAAATTGTTGAAATAAAAACTTCTGGCGATAAAATTGTAAATGATGAAATTTTGGATGAAAAATCGGGATTTAAGGGAGTTTTTACAAAAGAAATACAGCAAGCTTTAATTGCAAAAAAAATCGACATAGCTGTTCATTCCATGAAAGATTTGCCCGTTGTAATTCCCGATACGAATGAAATTTGTTGTATTTTAAAACGAAAAAACAGAGAGGATGGTTTTTTTTCATTTAAATATGAAAATTTACATTGCGTTCCAAAAGGCGGAACAATAGGGACATCATCGATCAGAAGAAGGGCTTTGATAAAAACAATAAGACCGGATTTAAAAATTGTAGGAATTCGTGGAAACATAGATACAAGGCTTGAAAAAATGAAGAATCAAGAGCTTGATGGAATAATTTTGTCATACTGTGGTCCAAGATATTTGAAATATAAAAACAGGATAAAGTTTTCAAGCAAGATAAAAGATGAAAAGTTTATTTGCGCAATAGGACAAGGAGCGATTGGAGTTGAGATTTTAAAGGAAAATGACGATAAAAACTTACGCTTTGCACTAAGTAAGGTTTGTGATGAAAAAAGCAAATTTGAGGTTGAAAAAGAGAAGATGCTTGCAATTTTAATAAATGCATCGTGTCAAATGCCGCTTGCATGTAGTGTTCAAGAGAAAAAATGTGGAAATTTTGAAATAAAAGCTTCTTATGTAAATATGCAAACGGGGCATGATTTTTTTGAAAAAATTGTGTGTAAAAAAAATGCAATTGATCAGAAAATTGTTGAAATTGCAGAAAAAATTAAAAAAATAATCTAGTCAAAAGCTAGCTTTGGTGTAATAAATAATAGATTTATAAATAAAAAGTGAAATAAAAGCTTGATTTTTATTTTATTTGGGAAATTATTTTATGAATTATTTTATCTTCATGAGTGAAAATATTACAAACAGAATAACGAAAGTTATTGTTGATCAACTTGGCGTTGAGGAGTCAAAAGTGTTAAGTGCGGCCAGTATAACCGATGATCTTGGCGCTGATAGCTTGGATACGGTTGAGCTTGTTATGGCGCTTGAGGAGGAATTTGGAACTGAAATTCCCGATGAAGATGCTGAAAAAATCAAAACTGTTCAAGATATCATGGATTACATACAATCCAAAATATCTTAATAAATTTGGACGGAATTTATATTTCGTCCGTTTTTTTCCTTAATGTTATACGACGGAAAATATAATGAATACATAAAAAATGTTAAAGATCTCATAGGTTTTTATACGAAGCACGACTCAGGCATTTTATCAAACATACTATCTTCTGTGTCTTTTTTGGATGGTAAGTTTTTAAGATCATTTTTTTTGTTTGTATTTGCAAATATTTGTAAAGCTGACGAGTTAAAAGAAAGCGATTATAAAAAATGTGTCGGCTTTGGTGCGGCAATAGAATTAATACACCTTGCGACGCTTGTTCATGACGATGTTATAGATGAGGCCGATAAGAGGCGAGGGAGTCCATCCGTTAACTCAGTTAATACCAATAGGGTTGCCATTCTTACCGGTGATTTTATCTTTTCAAATAGCTTTAAAATAATGTCGGATTTTTCAAGTGGAAGTGAAGAGGTTCTAAAGACGATATCAAAGGCTTGTGAGGATGTAGTTTTTGGGGAAATTGAAGAAGAAATTTTAATTAATAATTATGACTTAAAATTTTCCGATTATGAAAGAATAATTGAAAATAAAACATCAAAACTTTTTGCAGCAAGCTGTGTTTCGGGTGGATTGATCGCAAAAAGTGATAAAATTGATCAAATTCTACAATTTGCTATAAAAGTTGGTAATGCTTTTCAGATGACTGATGATATCATTGATTATTTCATTGATGAAAAAGATTCTGGAAAAAAGAAATTTTCTGATATAAAATCAAAAAAAATGACCCTTCCGGTCTTGATTTTGCGAGATCTACTTGACGACGAAAATTCTATAAAACTCAGAAATATTATCGAAAAAAGCGAAGAAATATCTCAAGAAGATATAAGCTTTACAGAAAATCTAATGAAAAAATTTGATATCTTCAAAAAAAGCAATGAATTTGCAAAAAAGGAAATAGATATTGCCAAAAAAATAATTCTTGATTTTAATAATTGCAAAGATAGTGATATACTACTTGAAATGTGTAATAAAATATTGTTATAAAATGCGTTGGATAGGCATTATTGGAATTTTAAAAGTAATTTACAGAAGGTTGTTTTTGCTACCGGTTTTGTTTTTGGTAACGGGTATTTTAAATTGCTGTATATACGTAGTATCAAAGTTTTTTTCAACAAAGAATGTGCTTAGAAGAATAATAATTTTTGGATTTTTATTTGGATTTTTAATTGCTTCAGGCGTAACTTTTTACGCATATAAAGTTTGGCACGAGGAGTTTGATATTAAAAAATTAACCGAATATAGACCGGTTATGTCAAGTCAGATTCTCGATAAAGATGGAAATGTAATAGCGGAAATAGCAAAAGAAAAGCGAATATTTGTCTCAATTGATGATATCTCAAAAAATGCAATAAACGCCTTTATATCGGCTGAAGATCGAACCTTCTATACAAATCCGGGAATTGACATTTTTGGGCTATCGAGGGCGATGATTATGAACGGAGTATATTTAATGTCTGGAAAAAGATTGCACGGGGCTTCAACAATAACACAGCAGGTTGTTAGAAATACAATACTTTCAAACGAAAGAACCTTAACCCGAAAGATAAAAGAAATGATATTATCTTATAAAATATCAAAAATAGCAAGTAAAAATCAAATAATGCAAGTATATTTAAATCATATATATCTTGGACAAAAAAGCTATGGAATTCAGGCGGCAAGTCAAGAATATTTCGGAAAAGATTGTAAAAATTTGACCATAGAAGAGGCAGCGCTCATAGCATCACTAACCAAGGCTCCATCAAGTCTAGATCCAAGAAAAGGTAAAGCCGCTACGCTTGACAGAAGAAATTGGATCATAAGAGGAATGTTTGAACAGGGGTATATTACAAAAGAAGAAATGGAAAAAGCCCTTGAGGCTCCAATAAAGTTAGTTCAAAAAAAACATAACGATAATAAACCATATTCATATATAGATTATATAACGAGATATCTTGAAACACAAAAAGGAATTACAAAGGCGGATCTCGAAAATAATGGATATACAATAAAAACCTCTTTTGATTCGCAAATTTATAAATTAATGTACAATGCATTCAATAAAGGTATTAAAGATTACGATAAAAAGCATGGATACAAAGGTCCAATAGGTGTTTGTGAGGAAGACTTTGAAAAATGTATTCAAAATTTTGACGAGCCTGATTTAATATCCGTTGATCAAAAAATAGCTCTTGTGACAAAAATTATTGACGACGAAAACGTTGAAATTTTAATCCAAAATCTTGAGAAAGGTGAGATAAAAAGAGATAATTTTAAGTGGGCAAAGCCAAGACTGGATGACATGAAAGTTGGAAAAGAGATCAAGAAAACAACTGATGTTTTTAAGGTTGGTGATGTTATAATTGTTCAAAAAACTGCGAACGAGGGTGAGTATAAACTTGATCAAATTCCAGATGTGAACGGCGGAATAGTGGTAATAGAACCTGGAACCGGAAAAATATATAGTATGATGGGTGGATATCTTGACGTCCCGGGAGCTTTTAATCGGGTAACACAAGCAAAAAGACAGCCTGGGTCCGTTGCAAAGGTTTTTTCATACTTAACAGCGCTTGAGTCCGGATTTAAATTAAATGATGTTGTGCTGGACTCAGAAATACAGATTGCAACTGGAAATGGAACTGCATGGATGCCAAAAAATTCAACAAATAATTTTTCAAATGGTGTTATAACCGTAAGGCGTGCTTTTGAAAAATCGCTCAACTCTCCTCTTGCAAGAATTATGAATGAAGTTGGTCCACGAAAACTGGTTACCTTGCTTAAGAGACTTGAAATTACAGACTCAGCTGAAGAAAATTTATCCACCGTTCTTGGGTCTTTTGATACTACGCTGATTGGAATTACAAAAGGCTTTGCGACAATGTTAAATCTCGGAACAAAAGTCATAGATGAACCGATTTTAAGCATAAGTCAGGGGGATGAGGGCAAGAAGTATTCGGAAAAAGATTTGAATGATAAAAAGCTTGAAAACACGACAGAGGAGGTTGAAATAATAGATGAATTATCTGATAGTAAAATTTTATCTGATAATGAAATACAAGAAATTTCGCCGGAAAATGCGTATCAAATCTGTTCTTTGCTTGAAGGAAGCGTGAGACGTGGCACTTCGTCAAAGTTTGCTATCGCGCCAAATTTATTTGGAAAAACAGGAACATCGAATGAGGCAAAAGACGTTTGGTTTATTGGTGGGTCAACGGACTTCGTTATTGGTGTTTATATCGGAAAAGACCAACCTTCAACACTTGGAGACAATGAGTTTGGTGGAACAGTTGCACTTCCTGTTGCAAAGGACGTTATGGCTGAGTTAATAAAAATAAAAGCGCCTCAGCCGATCGCAATTCCGGATGGTATAAAATTTGCAAAGGTAAATCTTGAGACTGGAGAGGTTTTGTCAAATTCTAAAGCTGGATTAGATGTAAGGGTTATAAATGAAGTATTTTTAAAAAGCGATTTGCTTGGTTCACCAAAAAGCGAATCTGAGATATTTTCGCAAATTGAGAACAATGAAGATATTGCTAAGTCAAAAGATATTAGCGGTGTTTATTAACTTCAATCAGAGTTTGGACCAAGAGTAAGTATGTGGGGGATATTTTTGCCTTTTGTATATCCCCCCCCACAGTACACGTATTATCTGTTAGCAGGGCAACATCATTGCGTGATGAAATATTGATATGAAATAAATTGCCTGTACATTGTCTCCAGTTGTTTTAATTTTTATAAAAAAATAGGCTCTAAAATTTAGAGCCTATTAAATATTTTAACGCAATGAATAATTTAATTACCCATCATATCTCCAAGTTTTGAAGATGAAGAGTTTGCAGCACTTAGTTCGTAAACTCTAGAAACAGAAAGTGAAAGCTTTCTAATTTCTTGATTGTAATGTGTAATCGCAGCCTTTACATCCTGTCCATTGGTCATCGAAAGCATGGAATCTCTTCCAACCTCAGATTCGTGTATAAAGCATGTCATTGCTCCATCTAGGATGCTTACAATCAATCCATCGTGCTTCACTTCAAGGATTTTACAGTCAATAATAGCATTTTTTGAGAAAGTATGCTCCTTTTGAGAGATAATTTTTTCATAAAGCTGTTTAACTCCAAGTCTTATTCTTTGAGCCTTTGCATCTCCGTCGATATATAGAACATCTATCGGATCTCCAACCTTCATGGAATTTGGGATATATCTTTCAACTCCACCGTAAGAAATATCGCTCATGGCAACTAGTCCATCAATTTTATCATTGAGCGAAACGAAAACTCCGAAGTCAGTTATGTTTGCAACATGACCTTTGATGATCTTTGATGTTTCATTCTTAGAAATAAACTCATCCCATGGATTTTCTTCCATTTGTTTAATTCCAAGACTGATCCTGTGTTTTTCAATGTTAATCTCAAGAACTTTTGCCTGAATTTCTTGTCCAACTTGATACTCTTCTTTTATTTTTCTGGCACCGTCATTTTTCCAGCTAACTTCTGAAACATGCACAAGTCCTTCAACTCCATCGTCAATTCCGAGGAATACCCCGTAGTTTGTAATATTTGTAATCTTCCCGGAAACAACGCTTCCAACTTGATATTTATCAGAAAAATTACTCCAAGGATTTTCCTCAAGTTGCTTCAAGCCTAAAGATATCTTGATTTCTCTTTCATTTCTCGTCATTCTTAGGATTTTCACCTTAATTTTATCACCGATTCTCAATACCTCAGCCGGGTGTCCAATTTTCGCCCAAGATATATCATTAATATGCAACAATCCGTCAATATAACCTCCGATATTAATGAATGATCCATAAGGTGTAATATTTTTGATTCTTCCTTCGATAATGTCCCCTTCTTTAATTCCGGAAAGCATTTCATCTCTTGCACCTTTTTGAGAATCTTCAAATACTCTTTTTACAGATATTACAACATTGCGAGTTTTTTTATCGCAATGTATAACCTTTGCTTGGATTTTATTTCCAATCAATGCTTCTTCGATGGATGCTGGATTGAAATCCATTCCAAAACTTGATTGACTTTTTGGTAAGAAGGCTATAATCCCTTGTATATCTATAACAAATCCATTTCCGCTTTTTAGTTGAGCAAACGGAACACATTCAATCGCCTCATCATTATCAAAAGCATGCACAATTTTCTCCCAAGATCTTTCACGTATAGCCTTTTCATGGCTTACTTTCATGTGTGTTTGATATTTATCCAAATCTTCTATATATACTTCGATCTTTGCACCTTTTTCAATTTTTTCAAGTTCACCATCAAGGTAAAACTCCCTTATGTCTATTCTTCCTTCATATTTGGTTCCAGCTTCAACATAAACTATTCCCTTTGCTTTGTCATATTCAACGATCTCAACTTCGATAACTTTTTTTACCTTATCTATATTTGAAGTTTCAAAGCTTTCATTCATAATCTCCAAAAGCTCTTCATCGCTTATGTTTGATTGTTCCAACAGGTCAATTGAATTTGCAGCTTGAGCCTTTGTAAATTCGGCGTTATCGCTTATTTTTTCTGAATTTGCTAACATAGTAAAAATTAATATTTAATAAACATAGCTGGTTCATATATGTAATATTTATTTTAGTCAAGCTTTTTTTATATTTTATTTTTTTCTTGCTTTTTAAAATTTAAACCTCGCAAAAACTATTGCAATAATCCTATTTTGTGCTCGCTAAACAGATAATCAATCAATCAAAAATAATATTCATGAGCGCAATTTTTTTAACGATTGCAGGTGCATATACATTTTATACAATTCCAAAAGAAAGTAATCCGGATGTCAAAATGCCCGTCATAAACGTTATAATTGAAATGCCGGGGATTTCATCGGAAGGCGCTGAAAGATTGATATTGCGACCAATGGAAAAAAAGCTCAAAGGTGTTCAGTATATTAAAAAAATATATGGAAGAGCTGGAAACGGATATGGAAGGGTTTCGATTGAGTTTGAGGCTGGATTTGATTCAGATAAAGCTTTAAAAAATGTCAAAGACAAGATTGACGAAGCAAAAAATGAAATGCCAAGTGGCATCAAGGAGCCTGTGATTAGAGAAATGGACTATAGTAAATTTCCGGTTTTAAGCGTTGCTCTTTTTGGAGAGATTTCAGAAAAAGATTTGATTTGGACGGCAAGGCTACTGAAAAAAAAGATTGAAATGATTCCAAATATTTTGGAAGTTGATATAATTGGAGACAGAAAAGATCAAGTTGATATAATTTTAAATCCAAATATTTTTGAAAAATATAAAATAAGTCAATCACAACTTGGATCGATTGTAAATCTAAACAATCAACTTTTATCTGCCGGATTTTTAACTTTTGATAATGCTGCATCGTCAGTTGA
>CANDYN010000007.1 GCA_947424985.1 Rickettsiales bacterium
ATTATCAAAAGTATTTACAACTATAACTTCCGAAACATTAAATTTGCTGCCGGCATAAATTGCAACAGATCCACCTAATGAATGACCTAATATTATGATATCTGAAAGCTTAAACCCTGATTCCAAAAGATAATTAATAGATAAATCTGCAACTTCACACACATTATCATTATTTGGCTCGCCAGTAGATTTATGATAACCAGGATAAGCCGGAGAAAAAACATTAAAATAATTTGATGCAACTGATATTACATGAGCATCTCTTGTGGTATTTCCAGTAAAGTAAATTAGCACTTTTTTACTATGTTTATTGGGAACAAGCAATCCTTCAATCGTATCTCCTTTTTTATTATGCAGATTAATCGTTTGATATGTTTTGCCAATCCCATTGTAATCAAAAGTCTGTGATTCCGCGGGCAAAAATAAAAGTTTATTGGCAAACAATCTTAATATTATGGATGCAGAGAGCCACATTATAACAGTTAATATAATAGATAATGTTATTATTTTTATGTATTTTTTCATAGCTCTAGTCAATTATCAGAATTTTAGCATCAGGTTTATCAATCGTATCCTGTGGAATTTGCAAAATTGCAAATGATGATTTAAAGTCTCCAATCTTTGCGGCAAATTCACCGATTTCGCCAACCAATCTCCAAATATTATCAACAACAAAATATATACTTGTCATAACAAATACCAAATCTCCGGTTGTTACGGCGTTTGTGCGACGGAGGTGGATCATAAAAATGAACAATGCAAATAACATTGTGGCATATAAAACACCGCCGGTTAGAGCCATTTTCATTTCAGATTTAATTTGGTCATAGTCTTTTTTTGCAAGATCAAGTTTTGTAAAATCCTCTATTTGCTTTAATTCACGAGATTTAGCTGTGAAAGAGAGTATTGAGAAAATATTTGAAATATTATCCGCAACCAAGCCAATTGCTTTGTGTTTTGCATCATGCGTTGTAAATGAAAGTTTACCGATATCAAGTGACATTTTTAACATTATCGGGAAAAATATACAAGACCAGATTCCTACGAATATAAATACTTGTAAATTAATAAATCCAAGTCCGCAAATACCCACTAAAACCAGTAATAGTGGAGCAGTTAATTTATGATGTACGCCAAACCAAAGGGCGTCATATCCCATAACTATTCCTTTGATTTTACTGGCAATTGAGCCACTGTGAGTATTTTGGAAAAAGCTATATGAATGATTTTGAACATAATCATAAGATTTTGAAACAATTTCACTCCGTATAAAAGGCTGAGATTTCATCCATGCAAATTGACTCGTTCTCCATACCAGTTCCAGTACCAAAATGGCACCGATATACAATGATATTGGATACAGTAAATCTAAATATTCAGGCATAACATTTTTGCCAAACGCGTCAACAACAAGTTTTAGTGAATACATGTTTACAACGTTGTAAAATGCTCCTATTATTGGTGCTTGAAACATTAAAATATACCAATATTTATAAGGTTTTATTATTGGCCATAAAAATTTCCAGATTTCTTTCATATATTGATAATTAATTCCTTTGCACCTTTTTTGTCAATTGTTTCTTGTGGAGTTTGCAGGATTGAGAAGGAAGATTTAAACATAGCGCAATATTCGATAAAATCTTTCATTTTTAAAGTTGCCTTCCATGTATTTTCCGCACAAGTAAGCGCTGCAGACATGGTAAATGCTATGTCTCCAATTCCAATTTCATGAATATTTTTTAAGTGAATCATAAAAAGAAATAGTGAGATCATAAAAGCCCAGTTTATTAAAGATAAAACAATACAACCCCAAAAGTCAAATTTATGCCAAGCGAAGGCCAATGGATTGTGAACATTGTTGTAATATTCTTGTATTTTATCTGATTCCTGTTGTCTTTTTGCAAAAGAGAAAATCGTAAAAATATTGCTAATGCTATCAGCTATGTTACCGAAAAGCTTATACCATGATTCCTGTCTTGCTTGTTCCAATTTTCCAATTCTTTTATAGAAATAAACGGAATATGGAATATTTACGCAAGCAAAAATAACTACAATTGAGAATAATTTGAGATTGATAAAAAATAATGCAAAACCGGCAATAATAGCCGTCATTAACGGCGCAGTTAGGTCATATTCCAATGCGGTATGAATTTTATGATAATTATCTCCAATTCCTTTCATTTTGGCAACCATTGAGCCGGAAAGATGGTTTTGAAAATATGAATATGAATGATTCGAAACATAGTCAAAAACTCGTGTCATCATTCTCTGTAAGATATGTGGAATTGAATGCCAAGAAGCAAGATTATGTATTCTCCAGGCAGTTTCATTCAAAACTTGCATGCCAATAAAATAAAACAATGGCCAAAATGCTTGATTATATGCAATGGTTTCATTTTGTGTAAATAAATCTATTAATAACTTTGCACAATAACTATATACTATCGGATAAAATGCCGCAACAATTGGCGCTTGAAGCATTAACAAATATTTCCATTTATATGGTTTTATTGCGTGCCAAAGGAAGGCTGGAATTGTATTTTGTGACTTCATAGTTTTATATTTCAACATATTATATATTATTAATAATTAAAGTCAAATTTTTTATTTGACTATTATTTTTTATATATTCTAATCGAATTGATCGGAGTGTGGCGCAGCTTGGCTAGCGCACCTGTTTTGGGTACAGGGGGTCGCAGGTTCGAATCCTGTCACTCCGACCATCAAATAATCATGATAGTTTAAAGGACTGGCGATACTTACTTAGTGTGTTTTTACCAGTATTTAATATTAATTCTTAGATTTAGTTATGCTAAAATTCCTTTTGTATAGTGATAATTGTAGAGATGTTTTTAATATTCATTGTTAGATTTTATCTTACTATTTCCCCCTCACCCAGGAGAGAGAGTTGGGTTATCATCCTCGCGAAAGGCTGGAGGATTGGTTAATTTCCTTACTGGATTTCAGCCTTCACTGGAATGACATAAATATGTGGTGGAAGGGAGTGCTATTCAACAAATGAAAGTGATAAATATATACGTTTAATCATTGGTGGAGGCGAAGGGATTCGAACCCCCGACCCTCTGCGTGCAAGGCAAATGCTCTAACCAGCTGAGCTACGCCCCCAAGTACTTCAAAATAGATTTGAAAAAAATAATTTGCAAGCATTTTTTTATTTTTTTTAGTTTGCTTGATTTTTGGAAATTAAATTTTATGTTTTGTTACGTTTTCTTATGCAATAAAAAACATTGCCCTTTTAGTATTAACATTTTGTGTATTTTTTCAAAGCCAGGCTTTTGCCGAAGTAGTAATAGACGCTCAGCTAAAAAGAGAAGGAAGAATTGATAAAGACGCGGTTTTACTTTATTCTGGGATTGAAATTGGGCAAGATTTTAAGGAAGAGGAGATTTCAAATTTGGTAAAAAACTTATATGAGACTGAGTATTTTTCAAGAATTGATATTGATTTTAGTGATGGAATTTTAACTTTTGATTTACTTGAAAATCCCGCTGTAGGAAAAATATATTTAGACGGAAGCGAACTTATAAAATATGATATGATAAAAAACGAGCTTCAAGTTAAAGAGCGCGGGATTTATACAAGATCAAAAGTAAAGGAAGATGCCGATAGGCTGCAATCAATTTATCAAAAATTTGGCTATACTTCGGCAATTGTTGAGCCTAAAGTTGTAATTTTAAAAGGGAATAGGGTGGATATAGTCTTTGAAATAACCGAAGGTGATCCGGCTTTTATCAGGGCGTTGAATTTTCATGGAAATAAGGTTTTTTCAAAAAAAGAACTGAGTGAAGTTGGAAAGATTTACGATAAATCTAAGTCAAATATATTCTCAAAAGGTTCGAAATATGAACAAGACAGTGTGGAATCGATGAAAGATTATATAATAAAAAATTATCATGAACACGGATATATAGATGCAAGAATTGATAATATCAATGTACAATTTTCAAAGGATGCAAGCGATGTTCTGCTCGATATTTATCTTTATGAGGGTGAAAAATATTTTATTAATGATATTGAAATTCAGGCCGATGATAAATATGAAAAAATTGCAAAACTTGCGAGATTCTCTAATAAAAAAGGAGATCCATATAAACTTTCCAAAATTGAGAATGACAAACATGAGATTGAAAAAAAACTATATGATAATGGTTTTGGGTATGTTCAAGTTGACATAAGAAAAATTAAAAAAGATCAAGCAGGACTTGTGGATGTCGTTTTTAAAATACGAGACGACGATGTTAAAATGGTTCGAAATATTATGATCAAAGGGTCAAAAAAGACGCAAGATTTTGTTATTAGACGAGAATTATTACTTTCAGAAGGGAGTGTTTTTATTCCAAAGGATTTGGTTAGGTCGAGAAACAGAATTATGTCTCTTGGGTATTTCAAAAATATCGATATAAAAGAAACAAAAGTTTCTGATAAAGAGGTTGACGTTGTGGTAACGATCGAAGAGGATAATAGGCGTGGAATGTTTAACGCATCAGCCGGATATTCAAGTTTTGAAAAACAGGTTTTGGGATTATCGCTTTTTTTACCAAATATAAGCGGCTCAGGTAAAGATTTTTCAACGGATTTTTCAATCTCAAGAATCTCAAAATCAATCAATTTTGGAATAAATACCGCAAGATTTGGAGATTCGAAATTCGGTGGGGGGATAAATTTTGGTATTGTAGATTTCAACCCAAAGGCTTATGGAATAAACTATAGAAGTAAATCTTATTATATTGCACCGACTTTGTCTTATAGATTGGACGATAATTTGTTTTATTATCTGACTTACTCATTTAGAAAAGATAATATGGAAAATAATACATCAAGTAGTTTGTTCCTAAGAACGCTCTTCCTTGATCAATTTAAAAATATAACAACTTCTTCAATCTCAAACTCCATTTATTATGATACGCGTGATAATTTTATATTACCAAATATGGGAAGTAGGATCGGGGGAGGGCAAACTATAGCCGGAGTTGGTGGAAACCAAAGATTTCTTCGTCACGATATAGAACTTACGACTTACAAACAACTTATTGGCAAAGATTCACCATTCATGATTTCATTAAAAGCCGGCACGGTCAAAGGTCTTGGGCAGGATGTACTATTTCAAAACAGATATAATGTTTCATATTTTAATATGCGTGGGTTTGGTTACGGCGGTATTGGTCCTCGTTTTGTTGAGACAAGGCCAGATGGTGGTAAATATATTGATAAAATATCATATAGAGGAAATAATTATGCAGTATTTACATTGCAACAGAATTTCCCAATACCGTTTGCAAAAGAAAGTGGGGCTAGGTGGTATGTTTTCTCAGATTTTGGTATGCTTTATGGTTTCGATGGAACCGCCGGTTTTGTCAATAGTCTTGGTAATACTGAGGAAATAGTTGATTCAAAAATGATACGAAATGCAACGGGTGTCGGAATAGCTTTCCCGTCCCCTTTTGGTGTTCTAAGCCTTGATTATTCAGCAAAAATAAAACATGCAGCATACGACGATGTCCAAAAATTCAGGATCTCAATTGGTGGAATGCCTATCGCATAAAAAATACTTGATTTTTCTTTTTTATAATATATATAATAGGAAGTATAAGTTTGTTGATATGGAAGGAAAAGTTCTCATTGAATCAAAAGTTGTGTCATCTATGTCTATATTGCATCTTGGTATACATCAAAATATTTTTGTTTATTCGGTTTTGATTAAAAATAATTCGGAACATCCAATAAAGCTTGAAACAAGAAAATGGTTTATATCTGAAACAAATGGAAAAACATCAGTTATTGAAGGTGAGGGTGTTGTTGGAAAAGTTCCGGTTATTGAGCCGAATACGTCTTTTGAATATCAAAGTTTTGCAGTAACCGCAGTTGAGTTCGCGTCAATGTGCGGTGAATATTTCTTTAAAGATCAAAAAACTTTGGAAAATTTTACAATGCCTATACCAAATATGGTCCTTTTAAGCAAGGATTCATCGGTAGATTGCACTAATTTAAAAATTAATTAATTTTTTTCTTTTTTCTATTGACTTTTAAAAAATAGGGTGGATATATTAATTATAAGTTGAAAAAAACTTAATACATCGTAAATATTTTTTGACAGAACTCGCTTTAATAGAGCGAGAGAAATTAATGTAATTCGTTAATTCCGAGAGTAAGCGTAGAAATACGATAGGATAAACTATTAGAGTTTGATCCTAGCTCAGAGTGAACGCTAGCGGTATGCTTAACACATGCAAGTCGAACGGGGTTTTTAGAAGTAGCAATACTTTTAAAAACCTAGTGGCGAACGGGTGAGGAATATACAGGAATCTACCAAGTAGCGGGGAATAACTACAAGAAATTGTAGCCAATACCGCATACGCCCGAAAGGGGAAAGGAGCAATCCACTATTTGATGAGCTTGTATCTGATTAGCTTGTTGGCGGGGTAAAGGCCCACCAAGGCGAAGATCAGTAGCCGGTCTGAGAGGACGGACGGCCACATTGGGACTGAGACACGGCCCAGACTCCTACGGGAGGCAGCAGTGGGGAATATTGGGCAATGGGCGCAAGCCTGACCCAGCAATACCGCGTGAGTGATGAAGGTCGTAAGATTGTAAAACTCTTTTATCAGGGAAGATTATGACGGTACCTGAAGAATAAGGACTGACTAACTTCGTGCCAGCAGTCGCGGTAATACGAAGAGTCCAAGCGTTACTCGGAATCACTGGGCGTAAAGAATGCGCAGGCTGTCTTGTAAGTTGGCAATGAAATACCGGGGCATAACTTCGGTGCTGTTGCCAAAACTGCTTGACTTGAGTTTGGTAGAGGATGTTGGAATTCTTGGTGTAGGGGTAAAATCCTTTGATATCAAGAGGAACGCCGGAGGCGAAAGCGAACATCTGGGCCAATACTGACGCTCATGCATGACAGTGTGGGGAGCAAACAGGATTAGATACCCTGGTAGTCCACACCGTAAACTATGTTCACTACCTGTCGGGACTTCGGTTTCGGTGGGAACAGCTAACGCGTTAAGTGAACCGCCTGAGTAGTACGGTCGCAAGACTAAAACTCAAAGGAATTGACGGGGACCCACACAAGCGGTGGAGCATGTGGTTTAATTCGACGTTAACCGAGGAACCTTACCAAAACTTGACATGGCATCTTAAGCATTATCGGCAGCGGTAATGTGGGGCAACCCAGGTGTCACAGGTGATGCATGGCTGTCGTCAGCTCGTGTCGTGAGATGTTGGGTTAAGTCCCGCAACGAGCGCAACCCCTTTCTATATTTGCCAGCGGGTTATGCCGGGAACTATATAGATACTGCCTGTGATAAGCAGGAGGAAGGAGGGGATGACGTCAAGTCATCATGTCCCTTATGTTTTGGGCTACACACGTGCTACAATGGTGCTAACAACGAGTCGCAACACCGCGAGGTGAAGCTAATCTCTTAAAAAGCATCTCAGTTCAGATTGCAGTCTGCAACTCGACTGCATGAAGTCGGAATCGCTAGTAATCGCAAATCAGCTATGTTGCGGTGAATATGTTCTTGGGTCTTGTACACACTGCCCGTCAAGGCATGGGAGTTGAATTTGCTAGACAACAGTGCGCTAACCGCAAGGAGGCAGCTGTTTACGGTGGATTTGGCGACTAGGCTTAAGTCGTAACAAGGTAGCCCTAGGGGAATCTGGGGCTGGATTACAATAAAATAAGGCTTTATAAGCTTAATAAAAATATAAAACTTACTCTCTGAATTACTCTCTCGCTCTATTAAATTGAGCTGTCAAAAAATAATTTATATCAAGATTTACATAGCATTTTAATTTTTAATCATCTTAAGGTTGAGTTTTTTTGAGTAAAATCTATGCTATTCCTCATTTTATCGTATTTTTTTTCAAACATTTGCATTTCTATAAAAAAACAGACACCATTACCCTTGAAAGTTGTTTTTTTCTATGAAAAAAAGAAGTTTTGTTGAATTTGACGTAGTTGTCATGTCTATAATGGCTTTTATTGTAACGTCTATACTATATTTTATATTTTCAAATATCATAAAAATCCACGCTTCCATTGAAAAACAACCAATATCAGAAGAGGATTTGAAGGAGATGTAAATTATAAAACTAATCGATTATTATAGTCTTGGGTCTTTGATAATAAAAATTTTGTCGTTAATTTCTATGTTTCTTTTTATATCTTCAAAGGCAAGTTCGATTTTTTGATTAGATTTATCTGTAACGGAAATAGTTGTTAATTTTATATCATTATTTATCTCAGTAAAATCAAGTGCAAACTTCCCGCTTGCAACGCTTGTATCTTCCGAAAAATAAATACGATATATATTTGCAATTTTCTCACATTTTTCAAGCTTCATGTCTGATAATTTTGTTTTTGATCCTAATATAAAATGAGCAGGGGTTTTATTTTCCGGGATATGTGAAATTTGTTCCAAATCTTTATCAAGATATGTTGCTATTTTGCCGTTAATACCTATAAATGCGTTAATTTCACCATCGTTATAATTAATCAACATTTTATTTGGTTTTTTCATAAAAAATTCACCCCCGGAATTGTATTTTCCATTTATAAATTGTTTAAAGGTTGCTTGCATTGTGTTGCTCTGAAGCATAAATTCTTCATATTTTCCAATTTGCTCACAAGACTTTGCAATATCTTTTGCAACAGCTTGAGAGCAAAACGCAATTGATATAATTTGTAATACAATAGCTTTTTTCATTCTTTATTCGTAATCGTCTGTTGGTATCAATTCTTTTTCAATTGTTTCATTTAAAATACTGGAAGTTTTTTTGGATTTTGAATGCACAATCGTTAAAAGTAAAGAGTTTAACAGAAAAACCAAGACAACAGTTCCGGTAAATTTTGTTGCAGGCGTTAAACGCGATGTAGCATTATTAAATGGATTTGTTACTCTTGATATAAGTCCATCACTACTACTTTTTTGAGTCAAAACCAAAAAAACGATCAAAAGTCCAGATATAATTTCGATTGTCATTAATATATTATATAATCCTTGCATATAAAAATAATTCACTTTAACTAGAATAAGTTATATTATTTATAATGCAAGAAAAAATTATCAAAGATGAATTTAGTGAATTTTCCGGTATCAGAATTGATATTTTTTTGCACAAACAATATAGTGATATGTCAAGATCTGCAATTCAAGAAAAGATGAAAAAAGGATTGGTTTTGCTGAACGATAGAACGATAAAAAGCAGCTATAGACTTGAACCGAATGACAGAATAACAATGCTGGATGCTTTTTTTGAATATGAAAAACAGGATTTATCTGTAATAAAAAAGTACGAGTTAGATCTTGATATAGTTTTTGAAGATAAAGATATTTTAATTGTAAATAAACCTGCTGGAATTTCGTCTCATCCTTCGAAATTTGACAATGAAAAAACGCTTGTAAATGCACTTGTAAATAAATTTTCCCAAGACGATCTTTCGGATCATGCCGGTCCGGATAGACTTGGAATAGTTCATAGGCTCGATAAAGAGACATCTGGACTTATGGTTGTTGCAAAAAATAATGAAATGCATGCAAAACTATCGGATTTACTTAAGGAAAAAACGGATTTTAAGCGGAAATATTTGGCAATTTGTTATGGTGTTCCGACGCCCGCAAGTGGAACGATTGAAAAATATATGAAAAAAGGGTCCTTTCTTGATAAAAGAATGGTTTTGTGTGATGAAGACGACGCAACGGCTCGTTTTTCAAAGACACATTATAAGGTTTTAAAGACTTTTTTAAATGGCGAGATTTCCTTAATTGAGTTTGAATTGGATACCGGTAGAACTCATCAAATCAGACTTCATATTTGCTCAATTGGACATGGAATCGTTGGGGATAAGGTTTATGTTTACAGAAAAAATCTGGTATCCAGTAAAGATCTGCGTGAAAGAATTGCAGTTTTGCCAGGTCAAATGCTTTGTTCGTATTATTTATCTCTCGTGCATCCAAAAACTGGTAAATTTTCTGAATTTCAAATTGAAATGCCAGAAGCAATGCTAAATTTACTTGAGTCTTTGAAAAAGATTTAAAAAAAATTCTTGCAAATTAGTTTTACTGTGGTATTAAGAGTTTTGCACATCTTTAAAGTATATGAAATACCCTGTAATGCTTTTATCCATATTTTTGTTTTCGGCTAATGCGCTAGCTGGAACTACCACGTTTGGTAATGTTTGTGCTACCCCAGATGCTTGCATTGATGGGTTATATTGTGATGATGGCACCTGTATTAAGTCTTCGCAGACATCTTGTTCTGCAACAAAACCCTGTTCTATAGGGCAATCTTGTTTTAAAATTGATACGTCTACGTTCTCTTACGCGGTTCCGAATGTAGTGGTTTCTGCTGCTGCTGAGAAGGGATTGTGTGGAAATGCTGCAAGTGGTGTTAATAATAATGCATTTCAACAATCGTTTTGTGTTGCATATGGCTTTATAACGGGAAGTGTTGGAAAGGGAGTTTCTGTTTTTGCTGTGGTTTCCGTGGGAATATTTTTCTTTTTAGGTAAGGTTACGTGGGGATCGGCCGCTGCTGTTGTTATAGCAATTGGTACGATATATGGCGCTCCAATGATTGTTTCGGTATTGACCGGCAGCTCTGTGTTATGTAAGGCGTCTTAGTTAAGCGTGAGCGTAGCTAACAAAATGGACATATCTCTTTGGAAAAGATTGGTTGTTTCCTATGTATTCGTATATAAAAAAAGAATATCTATCGCTGTAATTTTCATGATTTTGTCGGCACTTGCTACGGCACTTTCCGCAAATCTTATAGATCCAGTAATAAACAAGGTTTTTATTAACAAGGATATTGGGCAATTATATTCAATATGCGCTTTAATTGTGGCTGCTTTTTTAATCAAATCTTTATCGGTATATGCTTATAAAGTTTTGATGAACGGTGTTGAGGTTGGGATATCAACAAAGCTTTCTCAGGATTTATTTGAAAAGTTAATTTTTTTAAAAATAGATGACCTAGCTAGCATTAAAACAGGAAAAATAATAACATATTTTAGCTCAGATATAAGAAATATAAAAACAATTATGAGCGCTGTAATAGTTAATGTTGCAAAAGAGGCCTTGACGGTGGTGTTTTTGGTGGGGTTGATGTTTTTTAAAAGCCCAACTCTCTCATGCATTGCTCTTTTTGGTTTTCCAATCGCTTTTTATCCGCTAGTAAAACTTACAAAGCAATTAAGAAAAATATATAAGTTATCTCAGGACAAGGCAGTTCGAGTAAATATTTTTTTGCAAAATATTTTTGATGGTGTAAAAACAGTAAAATCTTTTTGTCAGGAAGAGTATGAATCAAAAAATATGCAAAAAATTCTTGATGAAATATTAAATCTTGAAATAAAATCCGGGAAAGTTGGTTTTATAGGGTCGCCTTTAATGGAGTTTGTTGGGGGTTTGGCGGCTAGTCTTGTAATTTTATACGGTGGTTATAATGTTATAAATGGTGACATGACTCCTGGAAGTTTTTTTGCTTTTTTAACTGCACTTTTGATGCTTTATAAGCCAATAAAATCAACGTCAAATCTGGGAATGGTACTTCAATCGGGCTATATTTCCTTACAAAGAATTTTTGAAGTTCTAGATATGAAGGTTGATACGAGAAGCGATAAGGGTAGATGGGATCTTGATTTTAGCAATGTTTGTTTGGAATTTAAAAATTTATCTTTTAGATACGGTGGCGGTGAAAATGAATCACATGTTTTACATGGACTTGACATAGATATTAAGAAGTATCAAAAAGTAGCGCTCGTTGGTGAATCTGGCGGAGGAAAATCGACAATTGTTAAGTTGATATTGAAATTTCATAAGGTTGAAGATGGGCAAATATTTATAAATGGGGTTGATATAAATGAAATCAATACGACATTTTTGAGAAAAAATATTAGTTATGTCGGGCAAGATGTAATGCTTTTTGATGGAACTATTTTATCAAATTTGACATACGGAATACAAGATTATACGAGTGCTGATCTGGAAAGGGTATTAAAGCTTGCAAATGCGTTTGATTTTGTTGAAAATTTACCAAGAAAACTCAATACAAAAGTCGGACACATGGGTGGGAATTTATCGTCTGGACAAAGACAGAGAATAATAATTGCACGCGCAATGCTTAAAGATGCACCAATTGTAATACTTGACGAAGCTACATCTGCACTTGACAATAAGACTGAGAGAGAAATACAATCTGCGCTTGATGCGTTAATTGTAAATAAAACGACTATAATAATAGCCCATCGTCTCCAAACTATTACTTCTTGTGATAAAATTTATCTTTTAGAGTCTGGAGTTGTTGCGGAAAGTGGAACGCATGACGAGTTATTACAAAACAAAGATTCGAAATATTTTGGCATGTGGCATAGATATTAATTTTTTACTTGAAAATTAATTTTTCCATATTATCTTAATCATATATTAATATTTTTTATGCAAAAAACACTTTCAATCATAAAGCCGGACGCGGTTAAAAGGAATATAACCGGAAAAATAAATACAATTATAGAAAATGCAGGTCTTAAGATTATTGCACAAAAAATGATGAAGCTAACCAAAAAACAAGCTGAAAGTTTTTACGAAGTGCACGCAGCAAGACCTTTTTTTGGAGAACTTGTTGAGACGATGACTGCTGGAAAAGTTGTTGTTCAGGTTTTGGAGGGCGAAAATGCTGTTGAAAAATATCGTGAAGTTATCGGTGCAACAAATCCGAAAGAAGCAAAGCCTGGAACAATAAGAGCGGAACATGCAATTTCAATAGGTGAAAACTCTATCCATGGGTCTGATTCAATTGAAAATGCAGCAAGAGAAATTTCATTTTTCTTTGCAGAAAGCAAATTGTTGTAATGAATTTTATTGAGGCTTTAAAGTTTTTAAGATCTGAGCTTTCGGGCTTGGATCTCGAGTTTGAAGTCTCGTTGATTTTACAACATATATCGAAACAAAATATCTCTAATTTGAAAGCTTTTGGGTTTGATTTTTCAAATGAACAAATTGATGTAATAAAATCAATTTGCAAAAAAAGAAAACTTGGTGAACCTCTTGCGTATATTTTAAAAACCACGAATTTTTATGGACTTGATTTTGATCTTGATGAATCTTGTTTGATACCGCGTTTTGACTCAGAATCTTTGATTGAAAACTTGCTTAAAAATCTTGATTTATCGGAAAAAGATGAAGTTAATATTATAGATATTTGCTCCGGAAGTGGATGTCTGGGAATTGCACTTTGTGATCAAATTTTACGAAAATATCAAACCAAAATAACAATTGATTTTCTTGATATTTCCAAGGAATCTTTGTTGATTGCAGAAAAAAACGCCCACAGATTATTACCAAATTCGATAAAAACAAACTTTATTGATTACGATATATTATCGAATTATAAGGCTGAACGTGGGAAATACGATATTATAGTTTCAAATCCACCTTATATTAAGTCAGAAGATATTGTAAATCTTGAAATTCAAGTGCGAGATTTTGAGCCAAAAATTGCCCTTGATGGAGGTTTCGATGGGCTTATTTTTTATCGAAAACTTGCGGAAATTATTCCAAATATTGCGAAAGAAAGTGTACTTTGTGGGCTTGAATTTGGCATTAATCAGGAAGGCGATATTTTAAAAATCTTTGAGAGTGTTTCGGCGAATTCAAAGATTTACAAGGATCTATCTCAAATTAATCGCGGGATTGTTTTTAATTTGCTATAATGTTTCCTCTTGCTTAATTAGCGCAATCAGGTCTGAAATTTTATAAGTTTTGCTTTCTCCGTCGCCAAATCTTCTTATCGTAATTTCACGATTTTCTGCTTCTTTTTTGCCAAATATTCCGATAATCGGTATCTTTTTTAGTATTTGATTACGTATTTTTGCATTTAGTGTTGCTGAGTCTTTATCGATAATAACACGAATTCCATTTTCTTTCATTTCATGTAAAATCGCTTCTGCAGCTTCGTCTAGGTCGCTTGTAATTGTACAAATTGCAATTTGAATTGGCGCGAGCCAAAGGGGCATTTTCCCGGCGTGATTCTCAATTAATATTCCAATAAAACGCTCAAGGCTTCCTAAAATTGCACGATGAAGCATTATAGGCGTTTCTTTTTCACCGGCTTGATTGATAAACTTTGCACCAAGTCTTTCGGGCATTAAGGGGTCAAGCTGTAAAGTTCCACATTGCCATTTTCTTCCGATTGCATCTTTTAATTGGAACTCAAGCTTTGGCCCATAAAAAGCTCCTTCGCCTTCCAAAATTTCAAAACTATATCCCGCTTGACTAACGGCGTTAGCAAGCATTTTCTCCGCCATATCCCAAGTTTCATCGCTTCCAATTCGTTTCTCAGGCCTTGTTGAAAGTTTAATTTCAACTTTTTCAAATCCAAATCTTTGGTATATCTTATGAAGTAATTTACAGAAATTTGCAGTTTCGGATTGAACTTGATCTTTTGTGCAAAAAATATGAGCATCGTCTTGAACGAAGGATCGAACTCGCATAATTCCATGGAGTGAACCGGATGGTTCATTTCTATGGCAGCAACCGAATTCAGCCATTCGAAGTGGTAAATCACGATAACTTTTGATTCCTTGGTTGAAAATTTGAATATGTGCCGGGCAATTCATCGGTTTTATCGCAAAAGTTTTATCTTCCGTTTCGCAAACAAAGATATTATCGTGAAAATTTTCCCAATGTCCGGATTTTTCCCATAAAATCTTATCGATAACTTGTGGAGTTTTAACTTCAAGATATCCATTTACGCCTATCTCTTGTCTTATATAGTTCTCAATTTGACGATAAATAAACCAGCCGTTTGGATGCCAAAAAATTGACCCCTGTGCTTCGTCTTGCATGTGAAAAAGATCAAGTTCGGCACCGATTTTTCGATGATCACGCTTTTCCGCTTCCTCAAGCATTGTTAAATATTCATCCATTGCAGCTTTTGAATGCCACGCAGTTCCGTAAATTCTTTGTAGCATTGGGTTTTTTGCATCTCCTCGCCAATAAGCACCGGCGATTTTCATTAACTTAAAATATTTTGTCATGCCAGTTGAGGGCGCATGTGGACCACGACAAAGGTCTAAAAAATCTCCTTGTCGATATAACGAAATTTCTTGATTTTCAGGTAAATCTGAGATAATTTCAGCTTTATAATTTTCACCAATTGATTTGAAATATTGCATTGCATCATTTCTATTCCAAATTTCTCGTTCAATTTTGAGATTTTTATTCGATATCTCTTTCATTTTAGCTTCGATTGCCTCAAGATCTTTTAGAGAAATTGGATCGGTTTTTGCTACATCATAGAAAAATCCATTTTCAATAATCGGACCGATTGTGATTTGAATTTCATCGCGGTAAATTTCTTTTAATGCTTGTGCTAAAATATGCGCTGCATCGTGCCTTAAAAGCTCAAGACAATCAGAATCGCCGCTGTCATTTGTAATAAATTTTATCTCACAATCATTGTGTATTTGCCTGTAAATATCAAGTATTTCTCCATTAATTCGCATTGCAGTTGTTTTTTTTGCAAGCGAGATTGATATTCCCTGAGCTATTTCAAAACCCGAAATTCCTTTTCTAAATTCTGCTATTTTTCCGTCTGGAAAAGTTATTTTAACCATTGACACAGTGTAAATATATAAATCATTGTTAAGTAAAAATTTATTTTGCAAGATATTTATTGAAAATAGTTTTTTGTTAGGTATCATGGAGTATCGGTAATATTGTACAATGAACGATAAAGCGAATATAGTGTTAGTGGAAACAAACAGTGAGGAATTTTATAGGCAAATTGGTAAAAATATTCAATATTTTAGAAAAAACCTTGGACTAAAACAAACGGATATCGGAAGGATTGTGGGCGTTTCACCTCAGCAAATTCAGAAATATGAATCAAGTCAGACAACCGTTTCTTCGTATATGCTTTTTCTAATTGCCAACGTTTTGAAGGTTTCAATGCACGATTTGGTGTTTTTTAGAATGGCTCAGGTTGAAGAAAAAGAGGTGAAAAAGGAAAAGAAATATGCGCGAAGTGTAAAGAGAAATGGTGATGAGTTTTAAATTAATATGTCGATAATTAAGGGATTTAAGAAAATAAATCCGGAAATACATAAGGATGTGTTTATTGCAGAAAATGTTGTGGTCATCGGCGACGTAAAAATTGGTGCCAAAAGCGGAATTTGGTATGGATGTGTGTTACGTGGAGATGTTGAAAAAATAAGGATTGGTGAAAATACAAATATTCAAGATGCAACAGTAATTCATGTTACGCGCGCGAATCATCTTGCAAATAAAACTGGCGAGGAGGGCGGTCCTGTATTTATCGGAGACTCTGTTACGGTTGGACATTCATGTATTTTACATGCTTGCAAAATTGAGAGCAATTCTTTTGTCGGGATGCAATCGCTTTTAATGGATTTATCGGTTGTATCTGAATTTTCAATGCTTGCCGCAGGAAGTCTTTTATCACCGGGAAAAATTGTTCCAAGTGGAGAGCTTTGGGGCGGGAGACCTGCAAAATTTATGCGAAAACTAACCCAAGGAGAGCTTGATTATATTAAAATATCTGCCGATAATTACTATCAATTGTCTCTTGAGTATAAATAATTTACGGTAAATTTATTATTTTATGTGTTTGTAAAGATAGGGTATAGCCTTGATTTAAAGCTATCTCTGTCGCAAGTTCAAGATTCTTTTTATTTTTATTTTCGTCGTATTCATCCATAGGTTGGACATAGATTTTGATATTGTCTTCAAATTTTGAAACCCAATCAGGAACATTTGAATAACCAGATAAGCTGTCGGAAACTACAAATTTTAACGCATTAATGCTATCCATAAGTCCATCGCAAACTCGTAAATATTTACCATTTACATACTTTGGTGAACAAATTACAATAACTTCTTTTGGGAAATCAGGTAAAAAAAGCGTTCCATTTGTTTCTATTTGAACGGTAAAATTATCATTTAAAAGTTCTTGACAAAGAGGTGTAATATTTTGCCTAAGCGGTTCTCCGCCTGTGATTACGATGAGTTTTGTTTTTGGAAAATTTGTTTTTATTTGACGAACCTTAGCTAAAACATCGCTAAGCAAAAGGGCTTTAAAATTTTCAAATTCAGTATCGCAAAAACTGCAAGCAAGGTTACATCCGCCAAGTCTTATGAAGATTGCGCTTTGTCCTGCAAAAATTGCCTCACCTTGAAGTGTGTGGAAAATTTCCTGTATAAACAATGAACTTCCATCGGATTTTTCAGGTTTTCTTTGTGGATTTTTCCCGAACATATATTTAATTTTTCTTTAATTAAAATGGAAAAAATAAAAAAAGCAACAAAAATCTTGACTTGAAAAAAAATAGATTTTAGTTTTGCTAAGATGAAAAAAATATGCTTAATTTTGGTAATATGAAAAGTAAAATATCAAGTTTAATTTCTGATATAAGGACATCAAAAACGAGTCTTATTTCAACTGCTTTAATATTAATGTTAATTTTGGGTTTTACGATTTCGTCTTTTATGGGTTCGAAAAGTGATGATGGTTCTTGGGTTTTTAAAATTGGAAACGATCATGTTTCAAGGATTGATTTTGAAAAAGATCTTCGAAAGCTTGAGAAGATGGAGCAAAATTTTGGAAAAACTGATCAGGAAATGAAATTAATGGCGTTAAATATGCTTGCAGTTGAAAAGGCAACGAATAAAGAGCTTGAGAAGTATGGCATTAAAATTGATAATGACATGGTAATTTCAATCATAAAAAAAGATGAGAATTTCATGAAAGATGGAAAATTTCAAAAGGAATTATTTAAAAATTTTCTTTCACAGCGAAATATTGCAGAGGAAGACTTTTTACACTACATGAAGTCTAAAATTGCTTCTCAAATCGCTTTGTCTTTTGGTGAAGGTTTTATTTCAGATGATCAAGATATTGCAAAAATAATTGAAAAGTCAAGAAATCAGAAAAGAAAGTTTGAAGTGTATTCGGTAAAACTTAGCGATATTAAAGTTGATTTAAAAATAACCGATGATGAAAAATCGAAATTTTATAACGAAAATCGTGATTTATTTAAACATCCAATGAGAAAAAAGATATCATATATAAATGGTATCGATATGAAAAACAAAATATCATATAATCCGCCGATTGAATCCATAAGTTCGATAGCTCAGACGAGAAAAGATCTTACGGGCAAGGAGATTGGTGAATTTTTAACTAAGTCGTATGTCTGTCAAGTTCTGGGTAGCGCTTCAAAGCAGGTAAATTCGTACGAGGCTATGGAAAATTTGGCTGAAAGCTATGGGGTTAAAATATATGAAAAAGAATTGATTTTTGATGATAAAATTTACAAAACAAAATATAGAAGTGCAGCTCAATTGAACAAGGGTGATATAGGTTTTGCGTCAGACAGGGGCGCTGAGTGTTATGATTTTGAAATGCTATTTGTTTCTGACAATAATGATAAAAATTATAAAACTTTTGATGAATCAAGGTCTCAAATTGAAAAAGAAATTTTAAAAAATAGACGTCTTGCAAGAATTGAGGAGATTAAAAAAGAAGTATCCAAGGCAAATGATGAAAGTATTAATAAAAATGCAGGATTGTCTGTTATTTCATCGAACGGATTTAAAAAAACAGAAACAAAAGAATCGATACGAAAGTCGGAAATTATTGGAAAGAACGGAAAGATAATTGAAGGCGTATTTACGATGAAAAGAGGGGAGGTGTCAGATTTAGTTGAGCATGACGAAATTTACTACGCAGCAAGAGTTTTGGAAATTATTGATTTTGATGGAGTTTTAAATGATATGAGTGTGAAAAAACTGGCTCAAGAAATTCATAACTCTAAGTTGTCAGATGTATATAAGTTATATTATATGCAATTGCAAAAACGCTATAATATTGAGATAAATACGGGATATTTTAAAACTGATGTCATTAGATAGTGAAAAAATATATCATCTTATATCAATTTTCGAGGATTATAAGATTGCAGATATATGTTCAAGTGAGCCAAGTTTTTCAAAATCTATAAATGTATTTAAATTGTCAAATTCATTGGCTATGGAAGAAAAAACTGGAAGTGAAAGTGTGGTAAAAAAGATTGAGTTTGTGATCGAAAAGCCTGTTGTGATACAAGAAAGGCAGGTAAAAATTCCTGTAAAGCCCAATATAGAAATAGATCAAAAAAAACAAGATGATTTGGAGGTAGTCAAGAAAATTAGTAAAATTACAAAAGATTTAAGCGGCATTGAAGCTATATCTGATGTAAAAAAATATCTTGAAAATTCTGATTT
>CANDYN010000008.1 GCA_947424985.1 Rickettsiales bacterium
ACTTCAGGCTTTACTGTATCTTTTGTAGACACCACAGCTCCACTCTGAACATTTGGTATTTTAAGCTTCATTCCAATCCAAACAACGTCGGTTTTTTTGTCATTTGCTTTTTTAATATCAGCGGATGGAACATTGTATTTATCGGAAATATGAGAAAGAGTTTCACCGGTTTTCACTACATGCATTATCAAGCCCCCTTCTGGTTTAATAATATCTTTTTTCTCTTCCAGCTTCGATTCTTGTTTTGGAACAACGTCACTGACGGCCCCTTCTTTTATTTTAAGCTTCATTCCAATCCAAACAACATCTGTTTTTTTGTTGTTCAATTTTTTAATTTCATCCCCACTCACGCCATATTGTTTTGCAACAGACCAAAGTGTGTCTCCCTCTTTAAATGTATGAATTAAATCACCACTTGAAGATTTAACTGGTTCTTTTTTTTCAGCCATAGACACCAAAGACTTTACCGTGCCATGCTCAACTTTACTTGCAACCTGAGAACTATTGTCTTCAACGGTTAATTTCATTCCAACCCAAACAACGTCGGTTTTTTTGTTGTTCCGCTTTATTATTTCCGCCTTTGGATCGTTATATTTATCGGCAAGGTGAGACAGAGTTTCACCCTCTTTAATAACATGAACAACTTGCTTCGCAAATGAATTTTGGGTTATAAAAAATATAAATATAGCTGAAATTGCTCCTACCTTTAACATACGAATTAATTAATACCAAGTAGTATACAATGTAAAAAATAATAGTCAAATGAAAAAGATGTTTGTATAAATGCCATCTCCTACCCTGTAGATTCTTTGGTATTTACTTTATCATCCTCGCACATAAGGGAATCTACTTTCACGCTTTCTATAGATCCGCGCGAGAATGATAAATGATAGGGATGGCGAAAACAAATCAACTTCCAATCAACGCAATCTTAATATGATTATGAATTTCCCCATCAATTATACTATGGATTTTTTTTCCGTAATAAAGTTTTATTGCATCACTTTGAGCCTTTGGAAGCTCAGTTAAATCATTATATCTTTTGTCAAAAGCATTATAATAAATCTGCTCAGCTGGCTCGATCGCATTACAAATTCCGGCCGTTATGCAATAGACAAGTCCGCAGATTAGATTATATGGATTCGCGCAAAGAGTACCCGGGCGAAACTCTATTCTTGCGTCTTGCATATTCATGGATTTCGAGAAAGGAACGCGAATTGCACAAGTTCTATTGTTAATTCCCCATGAAACATTTGTTGGATAGTTAATATGTAAACTTCCGATTTTAGGTCTTTGATATTTAAAATATGAGTTATCCGAATCCACGCAACAAAGATAAATAAGCTCGCTCATGTGTTTCATTAATCCACCAATTGCATAATTTATCAATTGCGAGAACCTGTCTTTATGTTGAAAAATATTAACTCCTTTATTGCTTAAAAGTGAAATATTTATCTGCATTGCGTTTCCGGCATCGTTTTCAAAAGGCTTTCCACAATATATAAAATACAATCCCTCCTCTTTTGCGATTAATAACGCATATTTTCTAAATTTCGCGATTGCATCTGCGATTAAAACAGGATGATTTAACGGATTGATTTCTATTTCAAACTGGTTCTTCCCATCTTCTTTCTCAATATCCGAAATTTCGATTTCATGTTTTTTCATTTCATGCTTTAATTTTAATCCAAAACTTTGTATTTTTTCATCCGTATACTTATATTGCAAATAATTTTGGGCTTCGATTCCAAGGGGAGCTTTGATATTTTCAAAATCATAAAAATTATTTTGCCTATCAATTAAATAAAACTCAATCTCAGCACCGAGCTTAAAAATAACTTCACCGGATAACGCATTTTGGAGTGACATTTTACAAGCATCAAAAGCATCAATTAAATTATTTCGCTCTTTTGTATAATCCATATTGATTTTTATTTCTGACGTTTTAATTAACATAAAACATAAAAAATTTATTTCAAGTAAAATGTTAAAAGAATTAAAGATTGGTGATATTATTATAAAAAATCCCGTAATTTTAGCACCCATGTGCGGAGTTACAGATTCTGGATATCGAAAAGTTGTAAAAAAATTTGGTTGTGGATATACGGTTTCGGAAATGATCGCATCTCGTGCTGCCTTACTTGACCTTGAAAACGCAAAACAAAAGGCCATGAGATCTGACAATGAAAATATTTTAGCTGTTCAAATCGCCGGATTCGAACCCGACGTAATGGCTCAAGTTGCAAAAAAAATAGAAGCAAATGGAGCAAATATTATTGATATAAATTTTGGATGTCCAGTTAAAAAAGTTGTAAATGGAATGGCCGGATCCGCCCTCATGAAAAATGAAGAGCTTGCAAAAGATATCATGAAAGCGGTTGTTGATGCGGTTTCGATTCCCGTAACGGTAAAAATGAGAATGGGTTGGAATCATGAAAGTTTAAATGCACCAAAGCTTGCAAAAATTGCTCAAGATGTTGGAATTAAAATGGTAACAATTCATGGAAGAACAAGGTGTCAATTATACGACGGAAAAGCAGATTGGACTTTTATAAAACAAGTTGTTGATGCGGTTTCAATTCCTGTGATCGCAAACGGCGACATCAAGACACTTGAAGATGCGAAAAATGCACTTAATTTATCAGGCGCAAACGGAATAATGATTGGACGTGGAACTTATGGAAAACCTTGGGTTATTTCGCAAATTATCGCAGGATTAAATGGAGAAGAAATTCCAAAGGAACCAAGTATTGCCGAAAAAATTGCAATAATAAAAGAACATCTAAGTGATATTTTAGAAATTTACGGAAAAGCCGGTGGAGTTGGGATTGCAAGAAAACATTTATCTTGGTATTCCGCAGGCCTTATCGGATCAAGCGAATATCGCGGGATTATCAATCAATGTAATGATTTTGAGGAAATTGTTAGGATAACGGAGGATTTTTGGGCTGTGGTTTTATAAAGATTATTCCAAAAAAAATATATCATCAATCACCACTCAAAATCACCTCTATCATCTCCATGAAGCGCTCTTTTGAGTAGAATTCTTTGGCTATTTTTCTGGCATTTTTTGACATCATCCCTCTATCCTCTTTATTCATATTATAAAATTTCTCAATTCCATCTGCAATAGCAATGGTAGAAATTTCCGGAAGTAAAATCGACGAATTCTCAAGCTTTGTCAAAATCTCAAGCGAACCTTGAGTTGGCGTTGCAACAGTAGGAATTTTATATGCAAGAGCATAAAGCGTTGTAAGCCCAAAAGGCTCATCACGCGACGTACTTGCAAAAAGATTAATTTGTTTATAAAAATCTTCGATCTTTTTTATCCAACCTAAAAATGCAATCCTTGATAAATCAACATCGGCTATATAATCTTTACAATCTTTTTCTAAGCCACCAGCGATAATATACTTGATATTCAATTTCTTTTTTTGCAAAATTTTTATTGCCTCAAAAAACATATCAAGCCCTTTAACTTCGTGAAATCTTGCCATCCAGCCAACAGTTAATTCATCGTCTTTTTGTGGATTATTTAAATCTTTAAAATCACCAAGATCGACAAAATTACATATTTTTTTAACTTTTTTACTATCAATTTTTTCTTGGTTTTTAAGATCATTGAATCTTCTATCACTAATTGCTAAAATTAAATCCATTTTTTCAAAATCTTTAAAATGGAAATTTGTATGATCAATAAAAATAAGCTTTGGTGGATTTTTTAAGAAAATTTTCGCAAGTAATGCAATTTTTTGCGCCCTGCGTCCATGCAAAACTGCATGCGTAATTTTATTTGCCATTATTAATCCCGCCAACTTAAATGCAGCGAAAATATCAATTTGATTAAGCGTATTCACGAAAACTTTATATCTCAAATCCTTAAATTGCTCTTTTATTTTGCTTTTTGATGAAAAAATATTAAGACAAAAATATTTTTCAGATAAAGCCTTACCGCACTGCAAACCCATATCCTCCATTCCACCAAGTCCCGATGACAACATTATATTTGCAATTCTCACTTCTTTTTTCATGCCTTTTTAATAAATTTTTGACCACAGTAAATACAAACGTGAACTTCTCTTGATTTTAAATTTATATAATTAATCGGATGAGATTCACCGCCCAAAGATCCATTGCAGGCTACTTTATCAGCCTTTATTTCAGCGATGTCATTTTTTCTATTATCTTGATTTTGCATAAACAAAACGTTTTCAGGATTGTAATAGAAATATTTTAGGTGTCAAGTTTTTTATTATTTTTCAAAGCCAAAGACCAAGCACCAAACCTCGTGCCATATTTCCATCCTCACTTCTTCCAATCAAAGTACTTCTTACTTCGTAAAAAAGCCCAAACTGGAACAAGATTCTGTCACCAATATCGAACAAAGCACTTCCTAAAAATTGCGTTATATCGTTATACGTAAACCCATTACCCGTAATTCCAGCATCTTGATTAAACTGTTTATAAAGTCGATTTGTTTTAAAAAGCTGGAGAAGGATCATTTTTAAATTCTCATCTTTTACAGCAAAACCAACATCAAGCTGAGATTTTACCTCATCAAAATCCGAAGCCAAATTAGAATAACTATACCCGTTGCTGTTCACTTTATATCCAAGTTCAAAATTAATAAATGATCCCGAATCACCCAAAATTGACTCCACTAAATTTCCATCGCCCGAGCCGAGCCCAAACATTAGCCTGAGTTCTGATGACCAATTTGGTTTATAATTTGCTTGAGTTGGATGAAGGCTATATTCTTTGTATATCGGAATTCCAACTGTTGCCTGAGTTGCAATTACTCCATGCTTAAACTTTGCAAGAGTTCGTTTGCCAAAAATTTCAAATATATCAAGATTATTTTTATTTGTATTTACCCCAAAAACCTTATCATCAACTCTTTTATTTGCAGCAGAAAAAGCAAAACCGACCGAAGTTTTCTTTAAAAGTCCATATTCAAAATATCCATTAAGACTTGACTGATTTAAATAAATCGGTGTTTGATCTCCGCTATATCTATTTCCGTTTAAATTTGCCCTTGTATTCATATTTTGGAAAATCATTTGAGATTTTCCTTCCGATAAAACCCAGGCTGATGCTCGAGATTTTTGCGCAAAAAAAAGAAAAATCAGAATTAATATTATTATTTTATTTAGTTTTATATGGATGTATCCAATCAAGTCTTAGATTAAAAAGTGCATATTTTCCATCACCGGGGTTATCTTTATTGATCAAGATTATTTTTGACGTTATCGCATTTCGCTTAATTTCATTCAAAGAAGTAAACACTTCATCTTCAAGATTATGTGGATGTCCCGGAAAATACATCACCGTTTGATAATCTTCATGAAAAAGATCGTGTTTAATCAAAAAATTTATATGAGGTGCATGATCCCCGTAATATCCCGGCATTATAGTTGTAAACTCATAATGCCCCAAATTATCCGTTACAAAAGTTCCCGTTCCAGCAAAATCAAGATCGTATTTCAGGTCATCTTCGGTATGCCTAATTAAATGATTATAATATCCAAAAACATTTGGTTGCCATATATATATTTTGGCACTTTCGATCGGGTTTCCAAGTAAATCCGTCAAATATCCTTCGATAAAAAGATATTCACCTTTTGCTAAAAATGGACTCCCAACCATTCTTCGAAGATTGTTTGTATGATAAAATTTTTCCGGTTTCGTAGAAACTTCTTCGATTATTTCAGGTGTTATATACTGTCGATTGTTTAATACCGCCTCAGGCGATACATTGGCAAATGCAAAATGCGAAAGAAAAAATATCGCTAAAATGTTAAAAAAAAGTACACGAATCCTCATATATTAAATAATCCCTTCTTTTAATTGAATCAATTTCTATGTCAAATATCGTGTAATCACTAACATCTTCTTCGTCCGTTTTGTCATCTTCATTTGCAAATATAAAAAAACGTTTCGCAAGTAATACGCTTTTGAGTTTTTTACACTGTAAAATGTGCAATCTAAGATTTAATATTAAACCGTAATAAAACTCCCTTGCGACATCTTTTGCAAGATTTTCTTTTGCATTTAGCTCCGCAGTATATTCCGCAAATAAATCAGCCGGACTTCCGGCGTATCTTTGACTCGATATCACTTTTCCTGAAAAAATCTTTTTTATCGATAACACTCTATCTTTGTGATCTTTGTTGCTTACATCCCTTAATATCCTTTGTCTCTGACTTTTAAATTTTTTATATTTCTCAACCTCAAAAACAACCTCATCTGGCCTATTATGCACTTTATCTATATTTACCGAATATGGAACAAGCCCCATTATTTCATAATACATAATGACGCCAGATGTATCGGTACCAGATGGTATTTTTGTAAAATTTATCGATAATTCGGCTGATATTGGTGTTTTTTTATCCTCTCGATCATGATTTTCGGTCATATCATAAAAGTAATTTGCAAAAATTCTATCATGATTTTCCCTATATTGTATATTGATAGTTGAGCCATCTATCATTTCACGCACCTTTTTTTCATCATCCTTTGAAAGATTAACCCCAAAAAAAGAGCAAGACGAGATAATTAAAAATGTCATAAAAGCTAATGAGATTCGCATTTTTAAACCTTGCATAATACATCACATATATTACTTTTTATATAAATCAATGTATTTTTATAAAATAAAAAATATTTTCTTAAAAAAAACTTGATTTATAGTTTTTATGTTTTTATAAGGTGTCATATTGTTTTCTTATTTGATATGTCGCTAAAAAATCAAACTCAAGGCGTAAAAAAGCAAGATCTGGTAGATGCTGTTTTTGCAACTCCTAATCTTGGTCTTACAAAAACTCAGTTAAATACTGTAATTAGTGCGTTATTCTCTACAATTACTACTTTCTTGGTTGAGGGAAAAGCTGTTCCCATTGCTGGTTTTGGAAAATTTTCACCTATCCAAAGAAAGGCGAGAAATGGTATTAACCCAGCAACCCAAGCACCACTTAAAATCGCTGCTTCGGTCAGCTTAGGCTTTAAAATCAGCTCTAGCTTGAAAGAACTTTTAAATGCAAAAACGAAGAAATAATTTTGATAAAGTTGTTTTACAGTGCCCAATTTGAAATTTTTTCTTATTGGGTTTTTTTTAGTTAAATGCCCCTTATTCTTCATTGGCCGAAGTATTTTAATGATATAAATCGTACGCCCGATGGAAATTTATTCATAAGAAAATTGTTGATACATCTCAATTCTCCAAATTTATCTTTAAAAAATATAATTCATATTACAGGAACAAACGGAAAAGGTTCCACTTGTGAATTTTTACGATCCATACTAACCGAATCTCGGTTTAAGGTTGGGAAATATACAAGTCCACACCTTCATGATATAACGGAGCGAATATCAATAAATGGACAAAATATTCCATACAATACTTTATTTGAAATAATCGAAGAAATAAGATTTGTGTGTGAAAAAATTGGAGAAAAAATCAATGAATTTGAAGCAACAACCATAGCTGCTATAATATATTTTCAAAGAGAAAATTGTGATTTTAGCATAATCGAAGTTGGAATGGGTGGGCTACACGATGCAACGAATTTGTTTGAAAAAAACCAACCGATAGTATCAATAATCACACCAATAGATCTAGATCACATTAAGTTTTTAGGATCGCAACTTGAAGAAATAGCTTTTCAAAAAGCATTTATCATACAAAAAAATTCGATTTGCGTCTCAGCAAAGCAAAAAAAAGAAGCGCTGGAAGTAATAAAAGCAAGGTGTGATGCGGTAAAAACCAAACTATTCGTTCTTGAAAAAGATTTTTGGCTTGAAAATATCTCAAGCGAAACCTTCGACCTTCGCTTTAACAAAAAAATCAATGAATTTGGCGAGAAAATCACACTCAGAATTTCAAAGCTAAAAGGATTTCATCAAATCGAAAATTCAGCAATTGCAGCCATGAGTGCTATTTTAATACAAAATAAATTATCAGGACTATAAACCCTTCTTACCACAAACTTTTGCAATATCAAATTCACGAACCATGGAAACTCCATCAGGAAGTTTCAATTCAGACAATCTGATAACTTTTCCAGACGGCATTCCGGTTAAATCAATTGTTAAATATTCTGGAATTTTGCCAACTGTAACATTAACTTCCGGATTATAATTAAATACTTGCAACATTCCTCCAAACTTTAAAGCATTTGAAAGTAATTTATTTTCAAACTTTATTGCAATTTTAACTTTTTCAATAGATCCAATCGAAGTTTCCTTAAAATCAATATGCGCAGGTCTATTTTTTACAGCAGAAAATTGAATGTCTTTTGCAACAACTAAAATTTCCTTAACTGGTTTCTTTGTTATTTCTGTTTTAAATAGAGAAATATCAATATCCGCAACCCCTTCAAATATTTTTAAAGTAAAGGGTCTATTCATAAAACTTGGATCAACATCGGTTAACTTATCAATATGTGAAAAAGATACAAGTAGATTTAGATTGTTTCCATCTTTCGTGTAGACAACGACAGGGGTTAGTCCAAGAGATCTAAATTTTTTAGACGCAGACTTACCAAGCTCAGCCCTCGCTACGCAATTTAATGTTATTTGATTAGACATAAACGCGTAAAATAATTTAGTTAAAATAAAAGATGTTTTTTTATTTGCAAGTAAAAAATAATGTTTTATTAAATAAACATTGGTATTTGGTACAATGGAAAGAAAAATTTTTATAGAACAAGCGTTTTCAGATATAAATTCGGTAGATATTGAAGAGCTCAGATCGTTACTTGGAAAAATCTTCAGAGATTTAAACTATGGAAGATTAAAGGTGGCTGAAATAAAAGATGAACAATCAATAGTTCATGAATGGATTAAACAAGCAATTTTGCTAAAATTCAAAACAAGTGAAAATAAAGTAATAAAATCCGGAATTGGAATAAAAGAATATCAATTTTTCGATAAAGTTGATCTGCGTTTTCAAAATTACACAAAAGAAGATTTTGACAAACTTCAAATAAGAATCGTCCCAGGTGCTTTTATTCGTGAGGGAGCATTCATTGGAAAGAATTGCGTTATAATGCCATCTTTTGTAAATGTTGGAGCATTCATTGACGAAAAAACTATGATAGATAGTGGAGTTACAGTCGGATCTTGTTGTCAAATTGGGAAAAATTGCCATATCTCAAGCAATGTCGTGATCGCAGGAGTTTTAGAGCCAATTCAAGATTCACCCGTAATAATTGGAGACGGTTGCTTTATAGGTGCCGGAAGCGTTATTGCTGAAGGAGTTATTGTTGAAAAAAATTCTGTAATTGCAATGGGTGTTCATCTTGGAAAATCAACCAAGATAATAGATAGAGAAAGTGGAAATATCTCATATGGGCGAATTCCCGGTGGAAGTGTTGTTGTCCCTGGTGCATTCGACTGCGGCAAAGGAATATCAATAAACGCTGCGATAATTGTAAAAAAAATTGACGCAAAAACCAAAGAAAAAACGTCAATTAATGAAATTTTAAGATTTTAGGTTGACTATAATAATATATAACATATAATATGTGGCGTAATCATGTTGACTTAAAAATATGTTAGAGAGACAGAGAAAAAAGGGTATATTTCTTACCATTGAAATGCTGGCAGTTATAATAGTGATAATCTTCATATTATCAATGGTTATGATATCCGGTCTTTGGATTATATCAAGCAAAGAAATATCGGCAGTTGTCAACGAAATATCTCAACTAAAAGAACAAGCTACAACATTTAAAGGCCTTTACAATAATTGGCCTGGAGAAATCAGACTTGAAAATCTTGGTGACCCGAGAAACACACAACTAAACATTGGATACGTTCAGACGAGAACTCCATATGCATTTTTACCATCAAACAATACATGGCTTACCAGTGGTGGACAGCAAGCAGCAGCAGCAGCACAACTAAGGGGATCTGGGCTTATTTCATCAAAACACCTTGATGTTACAAAAACATGCAATAATCCTACTTCGATTTATACTTTAAATGGAAGTGAATCCGGTTGTCAACTAAATGCGCTTTTTGATAATGCGTACATATGGCTCTTTAATCCGAATTTATCACAACTCACAGGAACTGATTACGGAGCTGGTCTTTTTGCAAATGGATTTTATGGTGCAACATTAACATATACAGATCCAGGCGCAGTGACAGATCCAAATCTTCAAGTTCAAACGTATCTTTCTACTATAAGAAATTCTCCTAGCTTCATGTTAATCAACACAAAAGAAATGAGAAGAACAGCTGGAGTTGTAGCTGCAAATGGCTTGGGTTTAATAGGTTTATCCGGGTTTGCTCAATCAGAACTTGCTTCTGGAATGCCAATTAAGAAGTCTGAACAAATAGCAAAAAAACTCAATAGCTCACAGCCACAATTAGCAGGCAATATGGTTTTTGCTGAAGATATCAGCACTACAATGGGAACAGTTGGAGGTACCACTGCAGCATATACAACGGCAACATATAGTTTTAGCTGCACAAATAAAGTTTTTGCAACAGCTTATACAGTTCCTGGTTTGAAAGCAGCTGCTTATAAACAAGCTACAGATCTTAATTACAATGCCCTTCCTCAGGGATGTGTATTAATATTTAGGATATAGAGGAGGACGTAATGCTGTCATAGCAATGCAATTCTTGATAATTTATATTACCACAAACAAGTTAGAGCTATACTGAAGAGAGTTTAAAATAATATTGAGGTTATAAAGTAATTTACAAACAAAATCATTATCGACGAAAGAACAACTGAGTTTATAACAGATCTTCCAACTCCCTCTGCCCCAGACGTAGTAAAATATCCATTAAAACAACTTATTCCTGTTACCAGGAAACCAAACACCAAAGCCTTTATAATACCAGAGGCCACGTCCCAAAATGTCAAAAACTCCATTGTATTTTTTATATAAACACTGGATGAAAATCCCAAATATCCAACAGATGTCAAGTATCCACCCAACACGCCAATTATGTCTGCAATCAAAACTAAAATCGGAAGAGTTAATATTCCAGAAAGAATATAGGGCAAGATAATATAACGACGTGGATCAACCGAAAGCATTTTTAGCGCATCAAGTTGCTCGGTAACCGCCATAGTTCCTATTTTTGCAGAAATTGAAGAACCAACGCGTGCAGAAAACATAAGTCCAGCCAAAACAGGACCAAGTTCGCGAGTAATTGATAATACGACTACGATGGGTATTGAACTTTCCGCATTAAAGCGTGCAAAACCATTATAGCTTTGCAAAGCCAAAACAGCACCTGTAAAAATAGCAGTCATGCCTATCACGGGCAAGGATAAATATCCAATTGAAAATATTTTCTCAAAAAGTGATTTGAAGTAAAATGGTTTATTTGTACATTTTAAGGTTTCGAAGATAAAGCTTGAAAACTTTCCAACCAACGATACTATATTTATTGTTTTTTTTCCTATTTTTTGAATTGTATTTTCCATAATATATAATTTTCCAAATCATTATATATAAAGAAATAATTCGCAAGTTTTTTATATTAAAAATGTAAAAATCCCGTCAATAAGCCAGTCACTACCTACTCTCCCACGATACAAAATCTAGTACCATCGGCACAAGTGCGTTTCACATTGGAGTTCGGAATGGGATCCCGTGGTTCCACACCGTTATGATGACTGGCTTATTGACGGGAAATCCATCAAGAAGCCTACAAACTGACTATTATAAATTTTTATCACACTAAAGATTTACAGTTTATTCTACATACAAATCAGTAATAAATAAAATCAATCGGGAATTAGTAATGGTTAGCTCAATGTATTACTACACTTACACACCCATCCTATCAACGTGGTAGTCTTCCACGTCCCTAATTGGGAAGAATTATCTTGCGGTTAGTTTCACGCTTATATGCTTTCAGCGTTTATCTATTCCATGCTTAGCTACCCAGCGATGCTCTTAGCAGAACAACTGGCACACCATTGGCATGTTCAACTCGGTCCTCTCGTACTAAAGTCAAATCCGCTCAATCTTCCTGACGCCCACAGCAGATAGGGACCAAACTGTCTCACGACGTTTTGAACCCAACTCACGTACCACTTTAACCGGCGAACAGCCGGACCCTTGGGACGTTCTTCCGCCCCAGGATGTGATGAGTCGACATCGAGGTGCCAAACAGCGTCGTCGATTTGAGCTCTTAGACGCTATCAGCCTGTTATCCCTAGAGTACCTTTTATCCGTTGAGTGATGGCCCTTCCTCGCAGAAACCACCAGATCACTATATCCGACTTTCGTCCCTGCTCGACCCGCCGGTCTCACAGTCAAATTGGCTTATGCTATTACACTCCAACAGTGGCTTTATCCCACCTGAGCCAATCTTTGAACGCCTCCGTTACTTTTTAGGAGGCGACCGCCCCAGTCAAACTACCCACCATACAATGTCCCAGATCTACTGTTAGCAGACCTTGGTTAGATATCAAAAATTTAAAGAATGGTATTTCAACGTCGACTCCATCGCAACTGGCGTTGCAACTTCAAAGTCTCCCATCTATCCTACACATTAAATCTTTAATATCATTGTAAAGCTATAGTAAAGGTTCATAGGGTCTTTCCGTCTAACTGCGGGTAGACCGCATATTCACGGCCATTCCAACTTCACTGAGCATGCCCTGGAGACAGTGGGGAGATCGTTACGCCATTCATGCAGGTCGGAACTTACCCGACAAGGAATTTCGCTACCTTAGGACCGTCATAGTTACGGCCGCCGTTTACTGGGACTTCGATTCAGAGCTTGCACCCCTCCTGTTAATCTTCCAGCACCGGGCAGGCGTCAGACTCTATACTTCCCCTTATTCAGGTTTGCAGAGCCCTGTGTTTTTGGTAAACAGTCGCCACCCCCATTTCTGTGCCATCCACATCCGCTTGCGCGAACATGGACCATCTTTCTTCCGAAGTTACAGATGTAATTTGCCTAGTTCCTTCAGGACACTTATCTCAAACACCTTAGTATATTCTACTCGTCTACCTGTGTCGGTTTGCGGTACGGACTTTACGCTGGAGCTATTTCCTGGAACCGATTTCGCAGCATACAGAATCTAATAACCATATACAACGATTTCAATCCGTCACTTTCCAGCAGGTTCAGGAATATTAACCTGATTGCCATCGGCTACGCCCTTGGGCTTTACCTTAGGACCCGACTAACCCTACGCTGATTTCCATTACGCAGGAAACCTTAGACTTACGGTGTGGGAAATTCTCGTTCCCATTATCGTTACTCATGCCAGCATCAACACTTCTGATACCTCCAGCAACCGTCACCAGTCACCTTCACAGGCTTACAGAACGCTCCGCTACCGATCGAATTGCTTCAATCTCGTGTCTTCGGTGTGTGGTTTTAGCCCCGTTACATCTTCGGCGCAAGAAAGCTATTAGACTAGTGAGCTGTTACGCTATCTTTAAAAGATGGCTGCTTCTAAGCCAACTTCCTAGCTGTTTTGGCCTTCTCACTTCCTTTTCCACTTAACCACAACTTGGGGACCTTATACGACGATCTGGGTTTTCATCCCTCTTGACAATGGACGTTTTCGCCCACTGTCTGTCTGCCGTGCTTGGATTGTCGGTATTCGGAGTTTGGTTGAGATTGGTAGGAGACTTGCTCCCCCGCACCCACTCAGTAGCTCTACCCCCGACAATAAACACACGACGCACTACCTATATAGTTTTCGCGGAGAACCAGCTATGTCCAAGTTTGATTAGCCTTTCACCCCTATCCACAACTCATCCGATAATTTTTCAACATTAACCGGTTCGGTCCTCCAGCGGGGTTTAAGCCGCCTTCAACCTGGTCATGGATAGCTCACATTGGTTTCGGGTCTGTTGCATCAGACTAAACGCCCATTTAAAACTCGCTTTCGCTACGCCTACACCATTTGGCTTAAGCTCGCCTAATACAACAACTCGCTGGCTCATTATGCAAAAGGTACGACGTCACCCGAGTTGCCTCAGGCTCCGACTGTTTGTAAGTGTTTGATTTCAGGATCTATTTCACTCCCCTTATCGGGGTTCTTTTCACCTTTCCCTCGCGGTACTAGTTCACTATCGGTCATTGGCGAGTATTTAGTCTTGGAGGGAGGTCCCCCCATATTCAAGCAAGGTTTCACGTGCCTCGCTCTACTCAAGAATTTAAAAGCTTTCTACCTCTACGGGACTATCACCCTTTGTTGTCTGTCTTTCCATACAATTCGAGTTCTTACTTTTAAATTACTGGACTGGTCCGCGTTCGCTCGTCGCTACTAGCGGAATCTCGGTTGATTTCTTTTCCTTCAGGTACTTAGATATTTCAGTTCCCTGAGTTTCGCTTTGCAAATCTATGAATTCAACTTGCAATAACTCCTAAGAGCTGGGTTGCCCCATTCGGATATTCGCGGATCAAAGCTTGTTGACAACTCCCCGCAACTTTTCGTAGCCTGCCACGTCCTTCATCGCCTGCCAATACCAAGGCATCCATCAAACACCCTTGATAATTTTATTTATTACTGAACTTGTGTGCAGAATAAACCGCAAAACAAGTTAGAATAATTCACCGTTTTTTATAGAATAAACTAAAATTTTTTAGTGTGTTGGTTTTACCCTATTATTATAATTTGTCAGTTTGTAGTATTCACGATTTAAGCTGAAGCTAATTTCTTAACTCCAACATAGGTTTATTATTCCTTAATTTCTAATTGTCAAGAACAAAATGAAAAAAAATATAATATTTTTCAAACCACTATTCATCATGCGTGATTTCCTGCTTATTTCCTAGGTTTTGACACCTTCCTATTCTTTTAATAATTGTAAATATTGTTTTAAATATATTATATTTTTTGGATTTCAACAGATTAACCGCATACTCAGAACAAGTTGGAACAAAAATACAATTTTTTGGCAAAAACGGTGATATACAAACCTGATAAAGCCTCACTAGAAATAAAATAACAAGCCTTATCATAAAATAAATATAAAAAATACTTGCAAACAATAAAATAGATATATAGTAAATTGGTTACATAATATCTTTGAATGAGAGATAAATCTTATTTGCAACTAAATATTGCGTTATTGTTCATATATGCTTTCCTCACGTATAATCTATATAACCTTGCACAAAAACATGTATATAGCAAGATTAATGTCATAAAACTCAATATCGATGAAGGTAAGGTTCTTGAGATGGTACAAGCATCAAGGAGTGCATATAAAGAATATGCAAGTATAATAAATGCTCATACAAAAAATAAAGAATGCGGAAAGCTTGAAACAAAACAATTTGACCAAGAAAGATATATACAAATGACAGAAGGAAGTACCTTTTCAAGTACATTACAAGAATTTGGAATAGATAATACACAAATTGTAAAATTTTCAAATGCACTTGGGAAATTCCATAGCAATTTACATAAAGGACAAAATATAGCAATTACATACGATTATTCATCAAAATATGAAAAAGAGATGATAAACAATGAAATATATCCACAAAGATATAAATTTATCGAAATATTCTTCGTCAAGAATATGGAATTAAGACTAAATAAAGTGGAAAAAATAATTTCAATAACTCAAGATGCAAGCGGAACTGTAAAGGCTTCACATAGCGATCTTCAAACAGAAAAAAAAATCAAGGCAGTAAAAACTACTATATCAAATAGCCTATATTACGATGCTATTAAAAACGGAGTTACACCAATTGTGATAAATAAAATGATAGAACAATACAGTTATAGTATTGACTTTCAACGAGATATCCAACCAGGTGATGAGCTTGAGGTTGTATTTGAAGAATATTTTGACGACAAAGGAAAGAAAGTGAAGGATGGAAAATTGCTTTACGCTGGACTTAAAGTTCACAAAAAATGGCAAAAACTATATAGATATAAAGAAGATTTCTTTGATGAAAGTGGTAGATCCATAAAAAAATCTTTACTCAAAACACCGGTTGATGGAGCAAGAATTAGCTCAACTTTTGGAACCAGAAGACACCCCGTTTTGGGCTTTACCAGAGCACACAAGGGTGTTGATTTCGCAGCTCCAACCGGAACGCCGATTTATGCAGCCGGAGATGGAATCATAACGTTTGCAGCTTGGGGTGGAGGATATGGAAATCTTGTGTCAATCAAGCATAATAAAGAATTTGGAACAAATTACGCACACATGAGTAGATTTGCAAAGGGAATTAAAAAAGGATCTTCGGTGAAACAAAGGCAAATAATAGGATACATCGGAACAACAGGGCTTTCAACCGGCCCCCATTTGCACTTTGAATTGGTGAAAAACGGTGTAAAAATAAACCCACAAGTGCACACAATTAAATCAGATATATTCTTATCAGGTAATCAACTTACGGATCTTAAAAAATTTATCACAGAAATGCAAAATAAGTTAAAGTAAAAAAAATATTGCATTTTAGATAAAAACAAAAAATATGAATACAAGGAAAGTTTTTCGTTTATGTTAGACAAATTAAAGCATTTTTTATTTCTCGATATACTAAAAGGTATGTTGCTTGGAACAAAATATTTATTCAAAAAAAAAGTTACAACAAGCTATCCGTTTGAAAAAAGTAAAATCTCCGCAAGATTTCGCGGTGAACACGCCCTAAGAAGATATGCCAATGGAGAAGAAAGATGTATCGCATGCAAATTATGCGAAGTAGTTTGCCCGGCAAAAGCAATTACGATAGAGTCAATCGAAAGAAAAGATGGGGTTAGAAAAACAACAAAATATGATATAGATATGACAAAATGTATATACTGCGGTCTTTGCGAAGAAGCTTGTCCAGTTGATGCAATTGTTCAAACCCCAAACTATGATTTTGTAAAAGAGCAACATGAAGAACTGCTTTACGATAAAGAGAAATTACTTGAAAATGGAGACAAGTGGGAACCTTTGATTGCAAAAGTTTTAGAAGAAAAATGTTAAAGCAAATTTATCATATATTAACAAAAAAACAACGAAGATTTATAAAATATAATATTATCAAAACCATAAGACATTGGCGGAATGTAATCACCGCAATCGACAAAAAAACAAAAATAAAATTTGCAGTCATTTCAGGCCTTTCAATTATAATGTTATGTATATTCCTTCAAGCTTTAACCCTTATTTATCAGGCAAGTATAAGCAGTTTTTTGGAATCAGAAATCTTAAAATACAGCGAATATATAAAAAATGACAATGAAAATAATAAAATTACTTATTCAACAATTGAGTCAAATTCCAAAATATTTGGAGCTTCTATTTTAATCAAAGACGTGCAAATAATAAAAAATGATGTCACGATATCAATAAAATCCGCTCAAGTTTCTTGCGATATAATATCTTGTTTTCTTAAAAAAATCAAGCTTCAAACTGATATTTCAAGTGAAATAAAAATTGGAGAAAAATATAATTTCCTAATATCATTTCAAAAACGACCAAGTATTACAATTAAAAACACGAGTGATAAATTCTATATATACGGTGATTTATCAGAATATGTAATTTTCGACTCAAGTGACATGAAAAAAATTGCAACTGTTGAAAAAAGCAAAATAATGATGGATCAATTTGATACAAAAAACGGACGATATCTAAAAATAAAATCGGAATTTGCTTCCAAAAATATTTTTGATGTGGATTATAAGTCAGAAAATATCAATACTTTTTTTACAGATGTTGGAAATTTACAAATAAAGATCGATATTAACGCATTCTTTGATAAAATATATAATAAAATTGAACTCAAAACCCTAAATATAAATAATCTAATGCTAAAAACATCTGATTTTAAAATTGCAAGCTATGGTAAAATTGACAATATAAATCAAATTTCACCACTAAATATCGATGGAAAAATAAACATCTACCAAGCGGAAAAACTTATAGACTATCTCGCAACGGCAATTTTAAATACTTCACAGAATGTAAATGATCATAAAATGTCAAGACAAGTTGCGGCAAGATTGCATTCCGGATTGCTTCAGAAAATAGCACAAAGCTCAGACCTTGAATCAATTTCACTAAATATTACAAATAATCCAAATACAAAGGAAATTTTTATAAATAAAATTCCGATAAAAGAAATTATTTTTGACATAATTGCATATGATTGATTTTGCAAGAAATAGGCGCTTACGTAAAAATGAAGCAATTCGCGATATTGTATCAAATATTTCAATCTCTCCAAAAGACTTTATATATCCAGTCTTTGTTTGTGAAGAAGAAAGCGATGCAATTGAAACGCCCAATATGCGTGGAGTATTTCGCTTTTCACCAAAAAATATTAATTCCGAAATATTTGAATTAAAATCCCTTGGAGTAAAAAACTTTATGCTTTTTCCATATATAAAGCCAGAGCAAAAAGATGAAAATGGAACTGCCGCACTTTACGAAAACGGAATAATCTGTAAAATAATCAAACTTATAAAAGATAAACACCCCGATGTAAATATAATCTCAGACGTAGCGCTTGACCCATATACAAATCATGGACATGACGGAATTTTAACCGAAAACAAACTTGATATCGATAACGATAAAACTCTTGAAGCTCTTTCAAGACAAGCTTTAATCATGGCTAAAGCCGGAGCTGATTTTATTTCCCCATCTGACATGATGGATGGAAGAGTTTCTGTGATTCGTAAAACGCTTGATACAAATAACTTTCAAAATGTCGGAATAATTTCATATTCAATAAAACTCGCCTCAAATCTTTATGTACCTTTCAGAACAAGTATTGGCTCATCTCTTAATTTTGGACCAAAAGATAAACTTACATATCAAATAAATCCCGCGAACAATGCAAATATCGCGATCAAATCTGCACTTGACGATATCAACCAAGGAGCAGATGCGATAATTATAAAACCTGCATCTCTTTGCCTCGATATAATTTCACAAGCGTCAAAAGCTTTAAATGTTCCAATCTTCGCATATCAAGTTAGCGGGGAATATGCGATGATAAAAAATTATTTTGACGAAGATACTGCACTTAAACTTGCTTTTGAATCAATTATCGCAATAAAAAGAGCTGGGGCAAATGCTATTATTTCCTATTGTACAAAAGAAATTTTAAAATACCTTGAAAAATAAAAAATATATATTATTGCGACTTAACTTGTTTAAACAATGAAAAAGAAAAAAGCTTTTACATTTCTACTTCTAATTTTTCTTGCAATTAGCTCCATGATGATGATTGCTGCAATGAAATTGTTTACTTCCATGACAACAAA
>CANDYN010000009.1 GCA_947424985.1 Rickettsiales bacterium
TATTTGTCATTTGTTTTGTATATGAAGAGCTAAGCCCAATTCCAAATATTACATTTCTAACGTGATATCCTTGGATTCCGGTTTCACCTTTTACCGACACTTTTATGATTTTTTCCGGTGTTTTGTTCGCAACTTCCTCTATATCAACACCACCTTCACGAGATGCGATAAACACTATAGATGCGCTTGCTCTGTCAAGTATTGCAGAAAGGTAAAATTCATGCTTAATATCACTTCCAGATTCAACATAAAGGCGTTTTACGACTCTTCCTTCTGGACCTGTTTGATGGGTTATAAGTGTCATTCCAAGCATTCTTTCGGCCTCTTTTTTTACGTCATCGATCGTTTTTACAACTTTAACTCCACCAGCTTTTCCACGTCCACCCGCGTGTATTTGAGCTTTTACGACAAATATTTTCGATCCTGATTCTTGTAATTTTTTTGCAGCTTCAACGGCTTCATCAGAAGAAAACGCAACATATCCACTTGACGCTGGAATTCCATATTTTCTTAAAATATCTTTTGCCTGATGCTCATGTATATTCATTTTTATTTGAAAAATATAAGGAAAGCTATATATCAAAAAAATAAAAATCAAGAAAATATTGACAATAAAATTTATTTTCTTATTTTAGTATATATTTATATATCAAATTGCTATTTATTTTGTATCAAATTTTATCGATATTATCATTTCCATTCTTGATTTTACATTTCTTTCTTAGAGTTCTGAGCGGCAAGGAAAATATATCATCTTTTTTTGATAGAATTGGTTTACAGACTGGGTTTAATGAAGGGAAATATATACATATACACGCAGCAAGTATTGGTGAAATTAAAAGCGGAATTAAAATGATAAGATCTATATTGGATCTTGGTTTTAATGTAAAAATTACCGTTATGACTAAAACGGCAAAATCTATTATAGACGAAATATTTACAAATGAAAAGAGCGTTAAAACTGCCTATATACCTTATGATTCTGCGATTTTTGTATTGATATTTTTTTTGCTTAACAGGCCGGCAAAAATTATAATGATAGAATCAGATTTATGGCCGAATTTTATCTTTTTTGGTAAAGTTTTTTGTAAAAATATATATTATGTTAATGCAAGAATATCCGATAAAAGCTATAAATCTTGGGTATTTTTGAAGGATAAACTTGGCTTTAATGTGTTATCACGATTTGACAAAGTTTTTTCTGCAGAAAATGGATTCGTTGAAAAATTGCAAAATTTTAATCATAATGTTTATTTTTTTGGCAATATAAAAAATGACTATATTCCGATAAAAACGAAGGATATGATGAATTTTGAAATATTATATAAAAATATAGTAAAAAAACCTGTATTTTTTCTTGCAAATACACATGAAGGAGAGGAATCTGCTATTGTTTCTTCGGTCAAATCAATGATCAATAAAGATTTTGCGGTAATTATAGCTCCAAGACATATAAAGAGAGTTTCGGGTCTTGTAAATTATTTAAGATCAGTAGATCTATCTCCCATTTTGGTATCGGAAATCCTAGATGGACAAAGGCAGTTAGATGAAAATGATATTTTAATTAATGATAAAATTGGCATTATGTCTAGTCTTTATGATTTGGCATCGTTTGTTTTTACGGGGGGCAGTTTACTTGATGAAAAAATAGGAGGACATAGTCCGCTTGAGCCATTTTATCATAAAAAACCTGTTTTAATGGGAACTTTGTCCGAAAATTCTAAAGAATCAGTTGCGAAATTGAAAAAGCTCGGATGTTTATTTCAGGTAAACATTAACGAAATAAGTGACATTGTGATTATGTTGCTTTTGAATTACGACAAAATAGAATTGATTATAGAAAAAGAATTGACCAACAGAAAGTTTATTTCAGATACAATCATTAAGGAAATATTTGCGTAGCATTGATATCCGTAAGCTATAAAGCGTAATCTGTAGAATTATATGAAAGGAATCAACTCGAGCTATTTTGCTACAGGTATTTGAAATTCGCAAAGTTTTCTGATTCTCATAACGATTTTACTTTCGATTCTTCTTGCGCGAAGCTTATCAAAACCATTTTTTCTTGAAAGAGAATGAACTTTCCCAATGAAAGAAGATATTGCACTTATTACCAAATTTGGATCAATGCCAGGTTTTGACATTTCTGATATAACATTCAATATTTTCTTAATATTTGTTTTGATCTGAGTTTTTCTTGGTTTATTAATCGCAGCTTTTCTTGTACTTTTTCTAAGATTTTTCCACGCTGTTTTCGTATTTGGCATTTTAAAACATAAAAACTATTTCGAGTCTTATAAACCATAATAAATAAAAGTCAATTAATTATTATAATTTTTTCATTTTTTTCTCTATAGTCGTAATTTTTTTTTACAAATTCGTCCAAAACATCGTCCCCCTGTGAGTTATTTATATTTGATAAAGTTAAAAGATCAATTTTTTCATCTATCTCTTTGTTATTTTTTTTATAGATTTCCTCTCTTTGTATATATTCTTTTTTGAGCTGAAAATATTTTATAAAACCGTTCTGACTTGCAATGCTTTGATATAAAAGGTATACATTAAATATTACAATCCAACTTATGATATGAAAAACGTACAATTTTTTTCTATGTATTTTCATCGTATCTCTATCCACCAAACATTTGACTGCATGCAGCTGCAGCTAGCTCCTGTGGCTTGTATTCGTTTGATGCGTAAAACGTTCTGTCGCCAACGTTTCCAGCTACATTTGTAATTTTTGCAGAAACCATCATCATAGCAATTTCTCCGGGAACGAAAAAAATAGCAAGACCTGCACAAATTGTAACAGTTTTTTGCCAAGTTATTGCGCCCGAGAAGCACAAAAAAGAAGTACCCATGACCACTAAAATTCCAATTCCACGACCAATTCTACCAGTTACAATTATCATGATATCGCAGATAACACCTGCTGCTCCGCTATTTGTGGGTGACGCATTTGCGTATTCACAGGTCAAGATTAAAAGAGCTATTATTGCTGACATTTTAAATATTTTTTTCACTTTTTATGTACAAACACAAAAACATTATTAAATATTTTTACTAAAAGTCAAGTTTTTTGCTTCCAGAAAATTTTTTTATATATTTTGCATCTTAAATTCTTTATTTTTTTATGATAATTATTGGTTATGCTAGCGTTTTTGGAATCAAAGATAGAGATGGAGATGTAATTTTACCCCAAGCATTTAATTGGAAGTTTGGAGGAAAAATTCCACTTTTATTGCAACATGATAATAAGCAAGTATTTGGTGAAGTTGTTTCTATCAAAGTTGATGCGTATGGACTTTTAGTTAAGGCAAGACTACTTGGTATTTCAGATAAAGGATTGCAAAATCTTGCATCGAAGCTTTTCAATGGACTTTCAAATCTTAGTATAGGATATATAACAAGACAAAGCTATTATGACAAAGAAACTAAGACAAGATATATAGAAAAATTAGACTTAATTGAGGTAAGTATAGTCTATATTGGTTCAAATCAAAACGCAAAAATATCGCGAGTGATACATAAATTAAGCAATTTTGACAAACTTTTCGTTGAATATGCAAACGAGCTCAGATCCGAAACGAAGTGAAAATTGATATTCTGTTGTATCAAGTACAACGTACCCATCTTTTAATGTATAACGCAATAAATGTTCACTTCCATCTGGATCAACGGCGTAAATTAGCGGTATTTTATCATTTTTATTTGCAAATAACAAATATGTCATTTTCCCATCGTCGAAAACTTTTACCGGTTTAGCGTTTACACCGCCGCCGGCGAAGGAATATTGAAAATTTAGATTTGACACATTTGCAAATTTTCTTTTATCGGATGGAAGGCCAATTTCAGAATTAAGCTTTCCCTTGTATTTACTTAAAATTGGTCCGTCAACTGCAATATCCGGATAGTAAAAAGATAATCTATAGAAAAAATCATCATCCTCAAAATCTTCTGTATGAGTTGATATTATATCAAAATAATACGTTCTTTCTTTGTTTGTTGTAACTATCATATTTGTTTGAAGTCCTGGATCCATTGGTTTCATGTAAAGTGTGTTGCCAACTAACTTTATGGTCCATCCGCGCGAATCTCCAAAGGTTTGTAAGATTGGCGATTCGCCATTTGGAAATACGATTTGTGAGTTATATCCAACCTTAAATTTTAATTTATATACGTCATTTGGGCTGTAAATCAGGGTTCTCATTCTTCTATCAATTGGCACAGGGAGCATTTGATCATAGCTTCCCTTGATATTGACTTCCTTACCCTTTGAGGTTTCTCCGTAAATTCCAGTTGTTTGTACATTTTTTTCGCTTATCATCATTTCTTTTTGCGGTGGTGGAGTTTGTATTGGAAGTTGCATTGCATTGTCAATTTCGGCTTTTGTTACATTTGCAATTACGCTGGTATCGAGCGTTGCGGCATTTGCCGTAACTTGAAAAAACACCAATAATAATGTAAATTTTAAAAAATTATGAAACATTTTTGTTGATTATTATATAATAACAGGTAAAACATCAATATATGTCTTTGATAGAATATGAAAAAATTATTTGCAATATCTTTATGTATTTTATTTACAACCTCGTGCATTTCAAGATCGAAATATCCAGATTGGTACTTAAATCCACCGCAAAATAATTCTCAATTTTTATATGGAGCAGGGGAGGGATTTGATAAAGACGAAGCAAACTATGCAGCTCTTTCGGATGCGGCATCAAGATTAAGAATTAGTGTAGCATCAAAGACGGAAAGTGCGTTTGATTCTGATTCACTTGGGGCGTCGTCATCATTTGCCAAGAAAATTAAAGCTGAGTCGGCTAAAATAAACTTTAGTAACTATAGCATTGAAAAAAATGTTCAAAATTCAGGAACTAAATCATATTTATCTCTTGTGAAGATAGATGCTCAAAAATTCATTAATTCATATAAGGCTGAAATTGTAAAAAATTTGCAAGATATCGCAAGATATTCGAGTGTTTCCGGTGGATTGCTTGCAAAAAGGCAGGGTCTTTTGAAGGCGGCTGAATCAGCTTTATTGGTTGAAAACAAGTCAAGTATTATTAAAACAATTGATGATTCTTACGTTAGTTCCTCAAATTTTGTAACGTCAAATATATTGGATTCTTTGAAAGATGTTAATTCTAGGTTGGCAATTGCAATAGAGTCGAATGATTATTTTCTAAAATCTGAGATACAAGAGGCTTTATCGCAGGAAGAAATTTCTGTTAAATATCCATCTAACGCGAAAATTGTAATCAGTGCGAACTGGACTCAATCCGACATTGTGGGCGGTAAATTTGTAAAATTGATGTCTACAATTTCAGCGATAGACTCAGATGGAAAGCAAATTTTCTCTAAAAATGTGACATCAACCGGAAGTTCAGTCGTTAATTTTGAGCTTGCAAAAAAATCTGCAGCGACAAATTTACAAAAACAAATCAAAAGCTCGAGCGGCTTGCTTAACTTTTTGTCACAAAAGTAATTTTAAAAAAAGCTTGACTTTTATTAAATGATGCACAAGATACAATCACATATATGATAAAAATATGCCAGTTACATGTCAGGTAAGTCAAAGTAGATCGATAAAAGGACATAATGTATCGAAGTCCAACAGAAGGACAAAGAAAATATTTCACGTGAATGTAAAACCTATAAAATTCTTTTCCGCAATACTTGGACAGGACGTAATATTAAAGGTTACAAACAGGGGTATGAGAACTGTAATTAAGCATGGTGGATTGGATTGCTATATTTTAAATTCAAAGCCATCAAAGATTTCTGATGTACTAAAGCCAGTTAAGAAGAGATTGAAGGGTGCAATTATAAAAAAAGGTCTTGTGGGTAAAACGCCTGAAGAGATTCAGATTCAATATACCGCTAGTAAGTAGATATTTGAGTGGTGGCGATACGTGATTGGTGCTATTGCATATTATTGTCTATCGGCTTTGAGGGTTTACGTAAATGAGTTTGCATTGTAAGCTATATTCATAGTGATGGAGTGGCTATTTCTTTAAAGAAATATTGATAGAAAAGAATATTGATGGAAAATTTTACTTGACAACTAAAAGATATATTTTATACTAGATTGTAGTTTATCTGCGAGGTAATAGTTATATTATGAAAGGAAAAGGAGGGCATGGGCATCATCAAGGCGGCGGCGCTGAAGCATTACAACAGCGAGACGGACATATAGATTCACATCTTTATTTTGCACCTTCAGAAAAAATGAAGGAGTTTTTGCCTCCAAAAATTGCCGATGATAAAGAGCCAATTATCAAGCACTTTGGATTCTTCGGGAAATTTTCAGAGCAGGAAGCAAAGAAGTTTAAGGATGGGGTATCAAATAAACTTGGAAAATCATATACTGGTGGACTTGGGAAAGGTTTCGATTTTTTGACCCTACTAGGTGAAATAAGCCATGGAGCTGCTGAGGCACATAAAAGCATTAAAAAAAAACAAAAAGAGCTTGTTATTGAAAGTGCAAAGGAAGTGGTTGATGTGATTAAGAATTTACAGGTTGCGCTCGTAAAAGAAAATTGCTCTTTTCGTTCCAAATTTCTGTTTGAATGTATTGGTCCATTGAAATCTTTGGATATAAATACAAGCCTTGATGCAGATTTTGACATCGCCATGAAGGCTATTGCTGAATTAAATAAGATAGTCAAAGAATCTTTAGCTAGAGAGGATGTTAAGTTTAGACATGAGGGACTGAGTAAGTATATTACAAAACCAGGGAGGGGTTTGGCAGAAAAGCGACGTGCTGCTGTTTTTTTTGATTTAAAAAAGGGTTATTATGACAAGCCGGGAGTACATAGTATGTTTGGATGGTGGGGTAATGCATTGCTAAGAAAGAATGCATTGCACCTTAGATCACAAATAAGATCAGCTGTAGAGAAAATTGGCAAAAACATTGGTGATATACATGATGTAGTTAATCCACGTGATAAAGAGAAAAAAATTGGACAAACTGCTATGGAGGCGGCGGCAGCGAATGCGTTGGACGTATCAACGGAGTCAATTTTAAATGTGATTAAAAATTGCATGGAAAATACAATACTTACCAATTCTGTTGGTAAAAAAGTGAAGCTGACAACGGATAATATTAGTGATCGGAGCATTATAGATGGATTACAAAAAGCGTTGCGTGCAGCGGAGAGCTTGGTTGTAGACAAGAGAGATCCTGTGTCTATAGCGATGAATGGTTTTATAGATCATCTTGATAAGGTAAAGAGTAATGCGACCAATAAAGGTCCATTGGAGTATTTAAGGGCGTTTATTTTAAATAAATTCCCAACTGGATCGCATGATGCTTCGCTCAATAATGATATAGTTAGAACATTCATTAGTGATGTAAGTGCAAACTTTTCTCGTAAGCAAAAATATATTAAAAAACATTCCTTGGATTTAGCCGAAGCTTTAAAGCCTACTGATGCATTGAAAGATAAATATCGTAAACTAAAAGAAGAAGTGAAAATGTTGCAGGAACGTGGTTTTGACAGCGCAACAGTTCGAGCGAGAATTGCGCAAATTAAAATTGAAATTGATGATAATGAAGAAGTAACAATCGAGGAAAATATTAAATATCACGCTAAGCAGTTGATGCGGCATATACATGAAAGCGTTAAAAATGTTTATAAGAATAGTTTGGAAGGTTACTCCGGTTCGGACATTGAGAATCCACTTGGCGGAGTTGGAGAGCTTTTTCTTGATGCATCCGATCCAGATCATATCAGAAAAAGTAAGATGAGTAAGGCTTTAAATAACATTAATGCGACATTGGCTTCATATCCTGAATGGGCAAATATTTTGGCACGAGTGGAAGAATTTGCCATGGGCAAATATAGGGCTTGTATAGCATTTCGTCCCGTTGAATGGGCCGTTGATAGGGCGGGAGAGTTTGTTTTGAATGACAAACATGAGCGTATTCCAACTGCATTCGTCAGTACTATTGCTGTAGTGGATGATTCAGCTTCCCCCACCAGTAAGGGATTTGATTTGGCGAATTTTGAGAAGAGTAGTAATGATCTTAGTGATGATTTTGCCGATAAACTTATTAAAGAAAGGAAGATTAACTTTGCCGAAGTAAACCAAGAAAAGACAAAGATTGTTGATATAGGTGAAAATGTGGAAAATAATGCACGAGATGCTGAGCGTATAAAATATGAAAGGGAGGAAGTGTTGCATGGTCGGAAAGTGGATTTACTGAAGAATACAAAAAACTATGTAAATCCGTATGTTGGTGGTGGCGTGGTGAATCAAAATGTTTATTGTGGCGATGATGAAGAGTCGATTGATGATGGTAATCAGCAACAGACGTTTCAAGGTAAGCACAATCAGAGAAAGAATCATGGTTTTGGTAAAGAATAGTTATAATATATGAACAATATAACAATAAACGACATTTTAACTTCTGCATTTTTAGCGAAATATTACGAAAAGTTTGTTTGGTTAAGCGATTTTTTAATGGAGTATAAAGATATAATATTTCAAGTAATTGCAATTGGGATTTTTTTATCTTTTATTGCGTCTTTTTTTATTGTTGCAAAATTATTAAAAAAGCTATATCCGAGGAAAATAATTAACAATAATAAAAACCTGATTAAAAAATATCCTATCATATATAGCTTTTTTCGGAAAACAAAAAAACTAAGAGCCGCCGTTGCGATGTTTTATAAGGAGTTGTTTTTTATTGCAGCTCTAACGCCTATGTCAATTTTTTTAAGCACTTTGGGTCTTAAAAATGGAGTCTTGATTTTTACTATGAATTTTATAATTGCATCGATTGTTGCAAAGATTATAAATCTGGTTTCAAAGTCAATTATTACTTATAAAACTTGTTTTATTTTGCTTTCGATATTTATCTTAATGGATCCATCAATTTCGCCTTTTGCATCCCAAAAGTTTGCAGCAAATATCGTATTTTATGCTTTTTCTGCAAAAGATATATCTTGTTTGATTTTATCTCTCATAGCTTCGTTTTTTATTTTCAAATCAACAAAGTCAATTGCGAAATATAAAATTGATAAATCAAATATTGATGCAAGTATTAAAATTATTGCAAAATATGCATTGAGTGCATCTTGTATTTTAATTTTGACTTTTTTTGTTTTAAAATCAGCAAATATTGATCTAAAGGCGCTTACAATATTTACAGGTGCAATCGGGGTCGGGGTCGGTCTTGGTCTTCAAAAATTGGTCTCAAGAGTTTCAAACGGTGTTATGATTATACTTGATCAAAACATGCGAAAGGGTGATTGGGTTTCAATTGGGGGGCAAGATGGAATCGTTAGGCAAATTACCACGCGACACATACAATTAATATCTTTTGATGGTCAGCAAATCTATATCCCATCGGAATCTGCGATATCTCAAACTATAATAAATTATACAATCAGGAATTATGGAAAGATATCAGAGTTTGTTAATATTAGATATTCAAAAGATCTTGAAAAAGCCTTGAAAATTATGGAAAATTGTGCAAATAAAAGCCCTTTTTTGGCTAAAAATGATGAAGAGGAATTCTATGTAAATGCTTACGCCTGGGAAATAACAACTCAAGGTTTAAAATTAAGGATATCTTTTTGGATAGATAATTTTTCAGTTAATTGTAACGTTGCAAAAAGTGATATTTTAACTAGAATTTTAAAAGAATTTAGCAAAAATGAAATTGAGCTTTTTGAGAGCAAAGTGTAAAAAGGCTTGCAAATTAAAAAATATATGTTTATTCTGGGGTATGTTTTTTACAAGTATGAGTAAGATTATTTTTGCATTGTTGTCCTTCGTGTTTTTTAGTGCATGTGTGGTGAAGCCCGTTTCGCCGCCTAATTCTCCCGTGAGCAATACTCCCGCTGATACGAAAATTGCAATTGTTGATATCCAGTTAATTGAATCAAAATCTCACAAAGTTGAAATGTTTCGTAAGCACGTTGAAGAAAAGCAATCAAAATATCAAGAAAGAGTCAGGGCAATGGAGACTGAGGTGTTAAAAAAAACTGAGGATTTAAAGTCGAGAGCGTCGGTTTTGTCATCGGATAAAATAAAACAAGAAGAGGATAAGATCAAAAAAAAGATCGAAGAGTATTCTGCTGATGCACAAGGTTTTTCAATGGCGATAGAAGCTGCTAAGTCTTATGGAATAATTGATTTAAATAAGTGTCTCTGGACCGAGGTTGAGAAATTTTCTGAAACACATCAAATTGATGCCGTTTTCCCGGCTTCTTCTGTGATGTATGTTTCAAAAAATATTCAGGATATAACAGATGAGATATTAAAAACAATAGATAAATCTCATTGTAAAATCGATGCAAAAGAATATTTCAAGAAGGCTGAGCACGAGATTGAAAAAGCTAAAAAGGATGTTAAACATACTAAAAAATAATTTCTTTAAATTATGATTGATGGTTCTTTTTATGAAAAATCTTGTGAAAGTTTATCTGTAAAAGAAATATTAGAAATTATTGGCGCAGATTTTGACAAGAATACGCACTTAAATCAGGCTGGTTCTATTTTAAATCTTGCGCCACTCGATATTGCGACTCAAGATGAGGTTTCGTTTCTTGATAATGCAAAATATCAAAACAAAGTTAGCACAAGCAAGGCAAAGTTTGTGATAGTTTCAGAAAGTTTTGCGCTTCAAAATCAAGATATAATGGAAAAATTGATTATATCTAGTGATCCATATCTATCAATTGCGAAAATTGCAATGCATCTTTATGGAAGTGTAAATCACCCTAATTTAGAAAAACTTGAGGAAAAAGATGGATATTTTATTCATAAAACAGCGAAAATTGGTAATAATGTTAAAATTGGAAAAAATGTTGTAATAGGCGAAGGAGTTGAAGTTGGCGATGGTTCAACAATCCTTCACAATACGGTAATCACAAAGGGTTGTAAAATTGGCAAGAATTGCGTTGTATATGAAAATTGTTCGATAAGATTTGCAAAAATTGGTGATAATTGTATAATTCACTCTGGAACTAGAATTGGACAAGACGGTTTTGGTTTTGCACATTGCAAAAAAACAAAGCAACTTTTTAAAATAACACATCTTGGACTTGTTAAGCTTGGAAATAACGTTGAAATTCGTGCAAATGTTACAATTGATCGTGGTTCTTTTGGTGGCGATACTGAGCTTGCGGATAACGTCAAGATTGACAACTTAACGCAAATTGGACATAATGTAAAAATAGGAAATTCAACGGTTATTGCTGCGCAGGCTGGAATAGCAGGGAGTACTAAAATAGGCATGGGTTGCATGGTTGGTGGTCAAGTTGGCTTTTCGGGACACTTAAATATTGGAAATTTTGTTCATATTGCAGGAAAAAGTGGAATATTTTCAGATATAGAAGATGGGTTAAAGCTAGGAGGATCCCCGGCAATTGACTTTATGCTTTGGAAAAAAAGTACCGCAATTGTCTACAAAGCTGTTAAAACACGTTCAAAATATATCAAGAAGTCAAGGCTTGTAAAATTCATAAGAAATTGGCTTGGAATTGAGTAAATCTAAATATTTCTTTCAAATTGCTCAAGTCCTTTCGTTTTAAGCTTTATGAAATCATCAAAGCGATTATTAATCCAGGTTCGTTGTCTTTTGGCGTAATTCCTTGTGTGCTGTTGGGTTTTTGATATTACTTCTTCAAGATTCATTTCACCTTGTATATATTTTTTAATTTCTGGAACGCCAATCGCTTTGCAGGCTGATAAATTTTCGTCATATTCAGATTTTAGAAAATCCGAAATTTCATCCAAAACTCCGTCTTTTAACATATCCAGAAAACGTAAATTACAAGAGTTATAAACCGTCTCAACGTCTGGTATTAGAGCTATTTTTTTTACATCAAATTCGCTTAAAATTGATTTTTCCGTTTCATATTTATCGTAAAAACTTTTACCGCTTGCAGTCTTTATTTCAAAAGCACGAATTGCTCTTTGGGAATCATTTTTATTAATTTTTTCATAGCAAATCGGATCGATTTTACAAAGATTTTTGAAAAACTCTTCTTTTCCAAGTCGATTAAATTCCGAAATTGCAAATTTTTTAATATCATCACTAACTTCCGGTAATTTTCTTATTCCATCAAGTAATAATCTGATGTACATTGTACTTCCACCAACCAAAAGTGGCGTTTTGTTATTTCCCATACTTTCTTTTATTTCTTCATCAATCATGTCTATCCAAAGTCCCGCTGAAAGCGGTTCATTTGCCCTTAAAAAGCCATAAAGTTTGTGGTTTGCGGCTGCTAAATCTTGCTTTGGAGGGTTTGCGCAAATGATTGGAATTTCGCTATAAACCTGCATGCTGTCTGCATTTATTATATCAATATTTTTATGTTTTATTGCAAATTCAAGTGCCAAACTTGATTTACCCGAGGCAGTTGGACCTGTTAAAATAATTATTTTTTTCATGTTTTTAAAATCAAAAATTAGTAATACCTTATAAATAAAAATCAATATTTACTTGCAAATTATTTTATATTTGCTTTGCTTTATTTGATTGGATAAAAAAATGGAACAAATGACAAACGCAATGAAAATGCCTGATACCGCAATAGGCTTTTTTATACACCTTGCGAAAAAGTTCAAAGTCCCTTGTATATTGGCTTGCATAGGTTGTTGCGCTATTGCGCTTGAAAATACGATGTTTCCGTATGTTGCAAAATTAATTATTGATGGAGTTTCAAGCTATGAATCCGGATCGATGTTTACACATCTCCGTCCGGCAATTGTTGCACTGGTATTTTTTTGGTTTGGAACAGATATTTTATGGCGTTTGGCCGGGTTTTCAATTGCATACTTTAGATCACTTTCGGAGGCATATATAAAGGAGGTTTTAAATCTGAATTTTTTACAGCAAAATTCATCTTTTTTTAGCAAATATCAATCGGGCGATCTTTTTGGAAGAACTTTACATACTGCAATCGAAATGCCGTTTTTATTTGAACATATACTTTACTTTGTTCTGCCATGTATTTTAAACGTATTTGGTGTGCTTTGTTTGGCGGTTTTTATTGAAAAAACAATAGCATATTCGGTCTTTTCTTGGATGTTTACACACTGTTTTATTGCATATTTCTTTTTTCGTAAGAACCTTCTTTTTTCGGCAAAATATGCAAAATCTTCAAATGCATTTCACGGGGCAATAAAAGATTCTTTGTCAAATCATCAGACCGTTCGGATATTTAACGGATTTTTTACTGAAAGAAAAATCTTTAGAGTTTTTGCAATTAAGCAAATAAAGTCGCAAAACGATATGCTGTATCTTTACCAGTACATGCTTTTGATAATGTCTGTTGTGTCTTTCTTATTCAATGGAGTTTTGACGATATACTTGCTTATTACTGCGTTGCAAGATGGAAGAATCTCGGTAGGGGAGGTTGCAATGATATTTTATTTGGTGAAAAATTTATCCACAATTGTTTTTGAAACAACGCTTGTTTTAGGTGAAATTGTTCAAACTTATGGGGTAATTAAAAAGAATTATTCCTTTGTAAAAGATCTTGAGTATCTTGAAGAAAAAGATAAAAAACAAGATTTTGAAATTAATAATGGAAGCTTGGAGGTTGAAAATGTAAATTTTTCCTATGGATCGGAAGTCGTTTTTAAGAATTTTAGTTTACATATAAAATCTGGACAAAAGGTTGGAATAGTTGGTAAGTCAGGCTCAGGAAAATCTACCCTTACAGGGCTTTTGATTAAAGATTTAAGTCCTTTGCATGGTAGTATTTTTGTTGACGAAGAAGATATATCCGAATATTCCCAGTCTCAGGTTACACAGCACGTGGCATACGTTTCTCAAAGCCCTATACTGTTTAATAGAACGATATTTGACAATATTAGTTATTCAAAGCCCGATGCAACTGATGAAGAGGTTGAAAATGTTGCGAAAATTGTTGGAATACACGATGAAATAATGAAAATGCCAAATCAATACGAGACTTACGTCGGAGAGCTTGGTGGAGAGATTTCGGGGGGGCAGAGGCAGAGAATAGCTATTGCAAGGGCTATTTTATGTGATGCATCAATTTTAATTTTCGATGAAGCAACTTCAGCCCTTGACGTTGAAGCTGAAATGATTATCAAGGAATTAATTCAGAATGCTGCAAAAGATAAAACTATAATAGTTATCGCACATAGACTTACAAGTGTGTCGTTTTTGGATAGAATAATCGTAATGCAAAATGGTAAAATCGTTGAAGATGGTTCTCCCGATGAATTGTTTGCTAAGGAGGATGGGGCATATAGAAAAATGATCGATGTAAATGTTGAAGGTCTTGATTAAAACAGTTAATAAGCAACACTTAAAAGGTCTTTTGGGTGAGATTTTTGTTGCGGTTTATTACTTTCTTTTTCATTGTGCAAGGGTGGTATTTTTTAGATATAAAACAAAAAACGGCGAGATAGATCTTATTTTACGCCGAGGAGATTTGATTATTTTTTGTGAAATAAAAACAAGGTTTGGAATTAAAAATGATATGAATCATATTGAAAATATAGTTCATGAAAATCAACTTGAAAGAATTCGAAAATGTGCAAATGAGTTTATAAAGCGAGATTTTCGATATTATAAAATGCAAAAGAGATTTGATATTGTGGTTGTTAGATCGTTTTTTAAATTGCCCCTAGTTTTTAAAAATTACGAACAAAAAGTCCAATCAAAGTTTGACCTATTATAATTTTTTTTCTGCATGAACTCATCTGAAATTTTTTCAAAGCTCTACGATAATATTAATGGAAACGCGATAAATAAAGCTGCAAGGGTTGTTTCGGGGCTTAGCGAGGCTGTTCTTGCAAACATGATGTACGGAGAAACTACTTTTGAAACAATTGAAAAAATAGCTAACAATTCTGAAGTTTTGAAGAAAATTGAAGATGGTGGTTCGTTTTTGGATATTGGTTCCGGTATTGGAAATGTTGTCATTGGGATGTCTCTTGTCTCTGATTTTGTAAAGCTTTCCGGTGTTGAAATAGTGCCTGGAACTTACGCTGAGTCATTAAAAAAGCTTGATGAGCTATCTAAAATTGATCGGGAAAGAGCAGGGAGGATATCTTTTTTTAATCAAAATGCACTCGATTTTGAGCTTGAAAATTATGATGTAATCTTCGCAAATCACCCGCTCAAGCTTGAGTCTCCCATTCGTCCACAATTGCTTAGAAGATTTGAGAAGGCAAAAATAGGAACAATTTTTATAAGCGTAATAGGGAAAATCGAAAGCGATAGTATGGTAAGATTTTTGCAGGAAAAAATGAAATTTTCTTGGGGCGAAGCAACGCTTAGGATGTATAAAAAGGTAAAATAAATAGGTTAGATTTCGATATCTATATTTGTTCTAAATACAAATCCCCAAGAGCCGCAAAGTTTAAGTGATTTTTCTTCAAATCTTACAAAGATTTCATCTTTTTTGTTGAATAGCTCCTGTATTTTCTCAGATCCATTCGTTATCACTTTTATCTTATTTGCTGTGAGTAAATTATGTGTTTTGCAAAAAAATGCTGAGGCACAAATTCCTGATCCACACGCTAAAGTTAGTCCAGCTCCTCTTTCAATTGTTGTTACTTTTATCGTGCCTTCATCTAAGATTTCTACATAATTTTTGTTATAAACATCGCTTTGATCTAAGTTAATCTCATTTTTATTTTTAATTATTTCAATTTTATGTAAATTTCCGACATCAATTAATCCATCTTTGTTTTCAAAAATACCCTCAATTTCAACCTCACAAAGGCTGTTTTTTTTCTCAATTTTAATACGTTTTCCATTTTTTATATTAACGTAAAATACTTCATCTTCGTTTAAATAAAATCCACAAAGTGCACGCATCGCGTTGCCACACATTGTCGTCAAGCTTCCATCACAATTGAATATTGCGACGTCAATTTCTCGATTTTCTCGGTCAAATTTTTCAAGAACGATAAATTGATCACATCCAATTCCAAAGTGTCTATCAGATAGTCTTATGATTTCTTTTTGTGAAATATTTTTGTAATCTGTAAAGATAAAATCATTTCCGGAAGCAAATAATTTTATAATTTCTATGATCATTTTTCTAAAATTTTCTAAAACTTACTCATAAATTTATTTTTTGCAAGGAAAAAAAATTTCAGTCCAAAGTTTTCTTTTATTTCCAAAACATATGGCATGCTAAAAATATATAAAAAATAAAATCTTTGATGTAAATTTTTTACGACTTTTTTCATACTAATATTCCGACATATCAATAACTCTTTCAATTTCAGCAAAGGAAGTTACGCCTTGTAAAACTTTTCTTATTGCATCAGTTTGCATGGGTGAAAACTTTTTGCTCTCAAGAAGGCTTGCTGCGATCTTATGTTCAGTTACTCCGTCTTCAATCATGCCTCGTAATTCTTTATCGAAATACAGTACTTCAAGTACTGCAGCACGTCCACGAAAACCTGTTTTATTGCAAGATTCGCACCCCTTTGCATTTTCGCTATAGGCATAAAATACCGCTCCCTCTTTTTTTCTTAGTTTAAATTTTGCATATTCTTCGTCTGTTATTTCGTGTTTTATTTTGCAATTCGGACACAATTTTCTAACCAATCTTTGTGCGATAATGCCATTTATTGATGAGGAGATAATGTGAGGCGAGATACCAAGATCCAAAAGTCTGTTTATCGCAGATGAGGCATCATTTGTATGGAGAGTTGAAAATACTCTATGTCCCGTCATGGCTGCACGCATGGCAGTTATTGCTGTTTCTTCATCACGCATTTCCCCTACGAGTATGACATCCGGATCTTGGCGTAAAATTGACCGTAGTCCGCTCGCAAAGGTTATTCCGGCTGATTGGTTTACATTCATTTGTCTTGCCATGGGCATGTGGTACTCAACCGGATCTTCAAGAGTCATCATGTTTATTTCCGGCGATACAATTTGTGCCATCATAGCATAAAGTGTTGTTGTTTTACCGGATCCAGTTGGCCCTGTCATGATCAAAACACCCTCAGGTTTTGAAATTATTTTTATAATTTTGTCATAATTATCCTTTGCAATTCCGAGTTTTAAAAGAGATGAAATATTATCTTTTTTATCCAATATACGAATAACCACACCTTCACCAAAGATAGTGGGCATTAGTGATACACGAAAATCAATTGCCCGTCCCATGATACTTGTCTTGATTGATCCATCTTGAGGTTTTATTGATTCCGCTATATTCATTCCGCTTATGATTTTAATACGTACCACAACAGACTGATAAAACTTCGAATTAAGAGTAAATTGATTTTGCATTACGCCATCAATTCTATATCTAATTCTAACGAAGCCGTCGTCCGGTTGAATGTGTATATCCGACGCATCTTTGTGCACTCCGTCGTGTAGCACTGCATCCAGAAAACGAATTATCGGGCTTTTATATGTTGCATCGGATCCATGTAAATCGATACCGTTAAGTGCTTCCATTTCATCAATTATGTCTCCGATTGTAAAATTATATTCATAAACTTTATCAATCATTGATAAGATATCAGCTTCTTTTGCTAAATATTTTACAATATTTTTTCCATCAAAAAAGCTTGATAAAAAGTCAATATTGTCTATATCTGATGGGTTTGAAAATGCTATATGAACACTTCTCCTGTCTTCTAAAAATGCAATTAAATAATTTGTTACGGACAGCTCTTTTGGTATTTTACGAGATGTTTCAGGGTCGATTTGGATTGATTTAAGATCTATGGAATCAACATCGGTATTTTCGATATACGCATCAACTATAGATTTTGCTACAATTCGCGACTTTACCATTGCAACTAATAGGTTTTCATCTGTTTGTCTTGTTTCATCTTCAATTGTTTGAAGTTGTATATTTGTTAAGATTCCGTCCTTTAAAAGCCTTTCAATTAGTCTGCTCTGTGAAGATTCATCAAGCTCTAAATATTGCTCAAATTCTTCATAACTGTCGACCCGTGCTAGCTTTGCTGACATCCTAAAATTTGCAATACACGGAATAATAGTGTAATTAATATTAAAATCAATATTTTTCTTGCAAGTATGCCAAAAATTGTGTATAATACAGTATAAAAGTTTATATTTATGATGTTTAAAATCTTAAAATGGGTTTTCATAGCGTTTCTTGCGTATGAAGCGTATCTCTTCGTAGGGCCACAAAAAGTCGATGGATTTGTCGGGAAAACCGGTGAAATCGTAAAAAATAGCTTAGGTGATTTATCATCAACGATAAAATCCTAAAGCTTAGTCAAGTTTGACCAAGAATGACATATCAAGAACCATTCTCTGTCCGGAGTCAAATTTGACTTCGGCAAATTTTCCGAATTGTTTGAGTATTTCTCCGTTTCCATATTTTTCATGAGAAACTCTTGATGAACTATTGTTTGTCGATGCCAAGGCTTGACTGGGCTTTGATTTTACGTAATCTTCAAGGTTATTATTCTTTTTTCCGGAATATCTTGCTTGAATAACCTTCATATCATCTGAGCTTGTATAATATTGCTTTTTTTGATGGATATTATAATCAAATTTTGTTTTTTGATATCCTGAATCAAAAGACGCCGAAGAGGTTTTATTTATATATTCATAAAAATTTTGCGAGATATCAGTTATAAAGCTTGATTTCATGCATGGTATATATTTTCCATAAGAAAATCTAACTTTTGTACTTAAAATAAATAAATTTCTTTTGGCGCGTGTTATTGCAACGTAAGCGAGACGCCTTTCTTCTTCGAGTCCACGTAATCTATTTTCTTCAACAACTCTTCTGTTTGGAAATAAATCCTCCTCCCAGCCGGGTAAAATAACAGTTTCAAATTCCAGCCCTTTTGACGCGTGAATAGTCATTATATTTACTAAATCGCTTTCGTC
>CANDYN010000010.1 GCA_947424985.1 Rickettsiales bacterium
ATCTTCTGAACAGACGTAAATGGAATACCCATAACGTCAGTTTCCTTTCCAAAGAAAGAAACTTTTATATCAAGAACCTTGTCTTCGCTATTAACCATGAAAATCATCCCTTCAAATTCCTGAAACGATCCCTCTTTAACAACAACCCTATCTCCAACATGATACGAGTGAATATTCTCATTCTTATTTGAAATTGTTTCAACGGATTTTATCGCATCCTGATATTCTTTTTCTGTCATAGCCTGAGGCTCTCCCCTTTCGTTACTTAAAAATGAACGTAGCCCATCAATTGACAAAAGAGCCATTTTCACAACAGGACTCATGTTAAGCTGTATAAAGAGATATCCAGGATATGCAAGACGCTCAACTTCCTTCATCTCTCCATTTTTTACAACCTTAAATCTTGACTTCGGAACATACATTTCCCCTATAAGATTTTGATATTCTTCTTGAAATTTCTTTTCACAAATCGTCCTAACTTTCTTCGCCATAGACTCTTCTTCTTTTGGATTTACAAATGCAATATACCATTTAAATTTCTTTTGATCAGACATAAACTAAAATAATAAAGAGATAAAGGACAATAAATAATCAAGTAATGCCAATAAAAAACCTGAAACAAGCAAAAATACCACTATCATTAAAAATGACTGAATAATCTCCTTCTTCTCGGGAGTCTTTATTTTTGTAATTTCTCTTCTTATTTCACGAACAACAGCGAACACAGGATTAAAAAATGATTATATTAATACGTAATACCAATATTTTATTTGTCAATTAGTTTTTTTATTTCCTTTTCAACAACATTGTTTACAATTTTTTCAAGATTATTATTCATCCAATTTTGAAGCTCAGGTCTGATCATTGATACGATCAAATCATACATATTTACATTTTTCAAATTCTCAATACCACTCTGTTGACTGCTAATTGAAGATTTAAAATCCATTGCCTTCTGAACAGCCGAATGAACACCTTGTGCTACCGCTCCGGATATTTCTATATCAGATACAACAGCAGATTGCAAATTATTAACATATCCACCGGTTTCCTGTTGTACGGGTTCATGCAACAAATGATCATCTTCTTCCTGCTCATGACTCTCTCCATTTTCATTTTGAAATTCCGATGCATCAATCAATCCCTCATCTTGTTCATCAAGATCTTCAGCTTCGTCTTCTTCCTCAATTTCGATATCATCTAGCTTCTCATTTTCAGCTTGATTTGATTCAATTTCCTCTTCTGATTCATCTTCTTCGTCAATATCATTACTCTCGATATCATCAACAATTTCATCTTCATGCCCATCCTCTTCTATTTCAATATCATCTGATTCTTCTTCGTCTTCATCATCGGATTCGTCATCAATTTCAACATCATCTTCCTCTTCAACGCTATCTTCTTCGGTACCCTCTTCAGTCTCATCTGATTCCTCTTCATATTCGACTTCATCATCAGCATCATCCTGATTTTCATCTTCCTCCTCAGCAAGGTCTTCTTCTATTTCAATGTCATCCGATTCTTCTTCGTCTTCAATGCTATTTTCGATTTCGTCTATAAGCTCATCCTCATCAAGATCTTCATCTAAATCATCTTCAATGTCATCAGCTTCGTCTTCTTCCTCAAGATCGTAATCATCAAATTCTTCGTCTGAATCATCTTCATTAGATTCCTGATTTGCAATTTTTGCCAATTCTTCCTCTTGGCTTTCCTTTATTCTACTTTTTATTACTCCAAGAATTTCCTCTTTTTTGCTTGCAGAGTCTGCAGTTTTTTTCATTAATCCAAACATCCAACAACAAAACAGGTCTAAGATTTACCAAATATAAAATATAAAAAACAAAAATCAAGATATTTCTTAATTTTTATTCCCAAGATCCGCTCATTCCAACAACTGAATAATCGGTAATTCTTGTTTCAAAAAAATTTCCATGCACTCTTGCATTAATTATATCATCAACCCAAGGAAGTGGGTTTTTATCAATTCCATATTGACTTTTAAGTCCAAGCTGCGTTAGCCTTCTATCCGCCAAATATCGAATATACTTTTTAACGTCTTCTTGTGCAAGCTCTTTGACATCGCCCAATTTATATGACATTTCTATAAATCTATCCTCAAGCAAAACTATTGATCGTGCAGTTTCATAAATCGCCTTTTTAAAATCATCTGTAACTATCTTTGGAAACTCCTCACAGTAAGCGCGAAACAGGGAAGTCATGCCCTCTACGTGTAAATTTTCATCTTTTATTGACCATTCAACGATATCGCACATTCCAAGCATTTTCCCAAAACGCTTGAAGCTGAGCAACATAACAAACGAAGCAAAAAGTCCAACACCTTCGTTAAAAACAGCTTTTGCGATCGCAAGTCCAAGACCCGGCTGAGTATGTATATCGCTACTCGTCATAAAGTCTATTTGTTCAGCCATTTCTGCATATTCCAAAAATGCAGAATATGCTTTTTCATCAAGCCCAAGAGTATCATTCAATAACGCATAAGCTCTTTGGTGAATAAACTCACGCGCGAGATTACTTGCAAGCATAGCTCTTATTTCATTATTTTTAAACTTTGGTAAAAATTTTTCGATATAATTTTGTCCAACTGCAACATCAAGTTGAGTAAAAAGTTTTAAAATATTTGTGATAAATGCCCTCTCATCGTCACTCAAAGCATGCTCTCCCCTGCCTTTCCATTGTGCAACATCATATTCCAGGTTTGCCTCTTTTTCATGCCAGTGCATGTCCTCTCCGTCAATTGCAAATTGAACAGCCCATTCATATTTAAACGGTTTATAAGACTTACTTTCTTTTATTAGATCCCCCATAAAATATAAAATTAACCTTGACAACTAATGCATTCTGAATCCTCTTCCGCATCCTTTAATGCAATTCTTTCGATCTTTTCCGAAACAGAATCTGCATATTTTCTAGACTCAGCACGCAAATAATAAAGACTTTTTATTGGTCTTCCAACTCCGACCGCCTCAAATGCTCTTGCATGAACAATATTAACATAAGCCCTTGGTACTCCGTTACAGAAAAATAAATTTATTGACTGACCCTGATCAATAAATTCCTGACGATCTCTTGCGTGGTCAACAACCCATCTTTGGTCGAGCTCATAAGCGGTTTTAAATACCTCTTTGTCTTCATCATTCAAAAAATCAAGATGCAAAACCGACCCCTTATTTCGGGTTATATCATTCCAAACATCTTCCGTGTTTTTTCCAACCTCAGCAAGCCTTGCTTCAAGATATCTACATTTAACCAGATAAGATCCAATTCTTGTTTTATGCGTAAAAGAATTTCCGGAATATGGCTCAATTGATGGACTCGTTCCAAGAATAATACTGCTATTCGCGTTTGGTGCAATTGCAATTACATGAGCATTACGCCCTATTTCTTCAATCAATTCATTTCTTCTTGCATCATAGGCTTTTCTTGATGCATCATCACCAAAAATCTCACCGGATTTAACAATTGTCGGAAATTCATTCTCAAGTATTTTCTCGATATATTCTTCTCCGTCTGGATATACGCCTTTTTCAAAGGCCAAAACTCCACTTTGTTTTCTTGCCCTGTCGTAAATTAATTTAAAGATTTCTTTGTTCAAATATCTCGCCGATAAACCTTCAAAGGCTATTCTTTTTCTCCTTAGAAGCGAATGAAAACCCATAGTTCCAAGTCCGAGTGATCTTTCTCTCGTTGCGGAATTTATAGCCCTATGCAAGGCTGCCGGTGCTGTATCAATAAAAGATTGTAAAACATTATCAAGCATTGTGATCAAATCTTCAACAATACTCGTATTTTTCCACTCATCGTAATATTCAAGATTTAGCGATGAAAGACAACAAACCGCCGTTCTTTCTTCGTTTGTTGGAAGGAAAATTTCACTACACAAATTACTTCCATTTATTTTCAAACCCTTAGCTTTTAGCGACTCAGGCAGCCTTCTATTTGCTTCGTCAATATAACAAATATACGGAAATCCCGTTCTGAATCTTGTTTCTAAAATAAAATGCCAAAGCTCTTTTGCTTTTAGTTCATCTCTAACTGTTTTATCGTGTGGATCAATTAATTGCCACTTTTCATCTTTTTCAACCGCTTCCAAAAATTTATCTGTAATATTGACCGCGACGTTTAAGTTAAAAGACTTTCTATTTACATCCCCGCCCGTTGGAATTCTCATTTGCAAAAATTCCTTAATATCCGGGTGAGAAACATCAAGATATGCTGCATAGCTACCCTTTCTCGTTTTTCCTTGACGATACGCCACCATAGTTCTATCCATCTCAGCCAAGAATGGTATAGGTGAAGGCGCAACATCACTCACCGATCTTACATCGGACCAATGCCCACCAACCCCTCCGCCTTTTACAGATAGCCATTTTGTTTCGGTTGAATGCTCAGTTAGTCCATGAATTGAATCCGGAACATAGCTTAGAAAGCACGAAATCGGCAAACCTTTACTTTTGTGATATGGCGATGATGCATTCGATAAAACCGGAGATGCAAACATAAACCACTTCTTACTAACATAATCGTAAATCCTTTGTGCAAGGGCTAAATCTCCATCACAAAACGCTGTTGCAACTCTTGCATACGATTCCTGTGGTGACTTTTCACCTTCGACCATATAATGTTTTTTCAGTAAATCACTTGCAAAATCATTAAGCAGTGCATCTCTTGAGTAATCAATTTCTATATCTAAAAACTTAGCCTTCATATATCATAAAATTTATATTTCGTGGTTAAAAACCTATTTGGAAACTAAAAATTTATATCCTTATTGTCAAGATAAAAAATCATTTTTTTTTACCTCAATATACGTCGCATAATATTTACGGAATAACAATAAACATCGATTAAACCTAGGTTTTCATAAAAGCTACATACCGCCTATAGGTTGTATTTTATATCTAACTATTATTTTTTACTTACGCAAAAAATTTCTTAATTTTTGATAAAAATCCATCAGTCTCCGGATGAGAATGAGATTGCAAAGTGTCATCAAAACTCTTAATTAGTGCTTTTTGCTCGCTTGTTAAATTTACAGGGATTTCAATTTTTACCTTAATTACCAAATCACCACGAGAGCTTGAATTATATTTTGACATACCCTTTCCAGCAACCTTGAGTAATTTTCCGTTTTGAACCCCGGCTGGGACTTCAAATTTATACATAGGTCCTTCAATTGTTGGAACTGCAATTTCTCCACCTAGCATAGCCTTTGTAATTTTTATTGGCACTTCGCATGTCAAATTATCACCATCACGAGTAAAAATTTGATGGCTTTCAACTTGAACAGCAACGAATAAATCTCCCGATCTTCCTCCGCGTAACCCTGCTTCACCTTTACCATCAACCCTAATATTATCACCGGTTTTCACGCCTTTTGGAATTTTTACATCAACCTTAAATTGTTTTTGAGTCCTACCTGCACCTTTGCAACTTTTACATGGATTTTTTATCATACTCCCGTGTCCATTGCACTTTTGACAAGTATTTTCAATTACAAAAAAACCTTGTTGATATCGAACCGCACCGCTTCCACCACATTCGGTACATGAAATTACACTATCCCCACCTTTTCCACTACATGGTTCACACTTTCCAAGGGCAGAAAAAGTTATCTCTTTGTCAGTTCCTAAAAATACTTCTTGTAAGGTTAGTTTTAGCGTATAACGAAGATCTGATCCACGTTTTGAAGTATCCTGACTTCTCTTTTGACCACCACTACGACCTCCACCAAACATACTATTGATGTCCTCAAAAAGATCTTCAAAACTGGAAAATCCTCCACTTGAAAACCCACCATGTCCACCAGAATGACCGGCATTTCCTTGTGCGCCAGCCGTTCCAAATCTATCATAACCTGCCCTCTTATCAGGATCACGCAAAGTCTCATACGCTTCGTTTATTTCCTTCATTTTTTTTTCGCATGCCTCTTTATTGTCTTGATTTCTATCCGGGTGATGCTTTATCGCCATTTTTTTGTATGCCGATTTAATCTCTTCCTGACTTGAGGATTTACCAACACCCAAAACTTCATAAAAATCTTTCGACATACTCAAATAAATATACTAATATATAATCAAATTTTAAACATTTTCAAGTGAATCACCAGAAGAAAGTTTGCCTATTAAAACAGAAATTTTTTGCTTATCAAGGTTCTGAAAATACTGCTTATTGTTAATTTGCACAACCGGCGCATTTGCACAAGCTCCAAGACACTCAACTTCGCTATACGAAAATTTTCCATCGCTTGTTACCGTATCTTTGTCAACACCAAAAAATTTTTTACAAATGTCCATTAGATCACGAGATCCAACCAAGTGACATGGAACTGTTCCACAAACTTGAATATGATTTTTGCCCACTTCTGTGAGATTATACATCGTATAAAATGATGCAACTTCATAGACTTTTATTATAGGCAGAGAGAGAAAATCAGCAATATATTCAATCTTCTCTTTAGATAAAATATTTTCACCGTCCTGCTCCTGCGCAAGCCATAAAAGAGGCATAATTCCTGATCGCTCCTGACCCTCCGGATAATTTTTTAAAACCTGCTCAGCTTTTTTTAAATTTTCTTCGTTAAACTTAAACATTTAAATTTTCGCACAAATATATTTCGCAAACTCAATTAAAACCTTTGTTTTTGTCGGATCAATCCCATCAATCATTGATATCGCCTGATCGGTCAAAATCTTAACTTCGTGTTTTGCCTTGGCAATTCCCGTAATACAAGCAATATTCGTAAATTCATAACCTTTTTTCTTGTCTTCCTCAAAATCTTCGATATCATCCGCAATTTGAAACGCAGCACTCGTGCTTTTAATATACATACCAAGTCTTGGTTTTAATTTATTTGCCATTTGTGAATCTGCAAGTAATACAGGAATTTCAAAGCAAAGATTAAATAATGCGCCGGTTTTCATACTGTTGATTCTATCAACACCTTCTTTGTGAGCAACGTTATCACCACGAGTTTGTAAATCAAGAGCTTGCCCGCCTATTAAACCTTTTACAGATGTAGCATTTAAAATTGTTTGCATAACTTTTATTCTAATTGTCGGAGCAACTTCATCGTCGTCCATTGCAAGTACCTCAAAAGCTCGGTTAAGCAGGGCATCTCCAACTAAAATTGCAACACCTTCACCAAATTTTTTATGGCAGCTTTCTTTTCCACGACGATAATCATCATTATCAATCGCCGGCAAATCGTCGTGAACCAGTGAATATGCATGAATTAATTCAATGATTGCTGAATATTTTAGAGACTGTTTTCTGGAAATTCCAAGTACATCAGCAACTGCAATTAATAAAAATGGACGAGCTCTTTTACCACCCGAAAATACAGAATATCGCATTGCATCGCAAAAGCCACGCAGCTGCTCATCTTCGTTCAAGTCAAGATATTCCTCCAAAACTGCATTAACACCTTCAGCACAATCAGCAAGATATTTTTCAAAAGCGATAAAATGATTTGTCATATTTCTAACAAAAATTAGGTATATTTTTGATTATCATAGCTAAATTATTTAAAATCAAGATTATTTTTTATACACGCCGACTTCAATTACATCAAAGTCTGATAAATACCTGTTTATTGCTTCATCGTGAGATGCAATTATGACAATATTTTCTTTACTTTTATCCAAAATTAAATGCATTATGGTATCAATATTTAAAGCATCCAATCCATTTGTCGGTTCATCAAAAATAAACACATCGGCATTTTTCAAAAGGCACATTCCAATTGAAATTCGCGTCTTTTCCCCGCCGGATAGAGAAAAATTTGAAATTTTGTCATTAAGACGTGGAGTTAAATGTTGTAAATTTAAAGCTATAAGAATATTCTTTACATCTGACTTTGAAATGCCACCGCTGTAAGACAGATTTTCATATAGAGTTTTTTCCATAACGACGCTGTTTTGACAACAATACGAAATCCTAGATCTGACACTATGTGTGGCAATACTTCTTATATCTAAATCGTTTAAAAATATACAACCCTCATTTACTTCGTTATATTTCACTAGCATATCAAAAAAACTTGATTTACCAGAACCAGATTTACCTCGCAACAAACCTATTTGTCTAGTTCTTATCAGAGTTTTCGGAATGAAAATTTCATCGTCTTCACCATGTTTAAAAATAAACTCATTACTTGATATCTTCTCAATTTTACCAGATAAAACTTCGCCATTTAATCCGTGTTCACCTTCCAACTGATTTTTTACATCCAAAACTTTTTGCCAGACTCTTTTTATTTGAAAAAACTCAAGCCCATGTTCACCCGCCCCACTAAGACCAAGTGCCACCATAATCGAATAAAGCATAAATGCCGTTAAATCTCCGCTTGTAATTTCACCTGACTTAATCTGAATGATGCCGAAATGAATTGAAACTAAAATTCCGGCAACAACAGCTAAAATACACATTGAAATAAAAATTGACCTAATAATCAATCGTTTGTTTTCCGCGATAAATGTAAAGTTTAAATATTTTGCATATATATTTTTTTCAGAAATTTCACCAGAGAAAGATTTGATTAAGCGTAAGTTTATAATGCTATCAAAAGAGTGTGAATCTGAATTTTCCTTAAATTGCTTTGCGTCACGTGTTGCTTTTTTTAAACTCTTTTTAAGTCCAAACGCCGGAAGTAAAAAAAGTAAAATCGTTCCAATTGTATAACAAGTAAGCAACGCTGAAATATAAAATAGGAGCGATAAAGAACCGATTAAAGTAAAGCTACTGCGAACAAAAAATGGAAAAGAGGTTCCAAACGCAAGCCTTATTTGTGTAATATCGCTTGAAATAACTGAAATGAGTTTTTCATTACCGATTTTATACACGCTTTTCATTTTAGAATTAAGGATTTTACTAAAAACTTCAAGCTTTTTTTTGTTACAAAATTTTTCCGCAAGCAAATTCATCAAGAAACTACGTAAGAATGAAAATATACACATTAAAATCGCCGTTAAAAGGAATAAAAACATTCCACAGTGAACGGCTTTGTTATCCGAAATACTGATCGCATTTATAATGTTTCGTACCGAATATCCAAAAGACAAAACAATGAATGCTGTTGCAAGGGTTGAAAAAATTCCAAAGAAAAATACCAACTTCCCCGACTTCGCAAATTCATAAACTAAAGATTTTGAGCTGATTTTATAATTTTTTGAAAAATCTTCTTGCATAAAAAATTAACATCTAAGATATAAATATAACTCAATTTTTGAAAATGCAAGATGAAAAAATATACCTTGATTTTAACGCCACCACGCCCCTTTTGCCCGAAATTGAAGAAAAAATGCAAAATAATTTACCAAAAATACCGTTAAATCCTTCGTCTGCACACGCCTTTGGACAAATTGCAAGAAATATTCTCGAAGAGGCAAGACATAATATTCTAAGATCCGTCTTTAACTCAGAAAATCACGATTATGACTTGATTTTCACCTCATCAGGAACTGAAAGCAACAATACCATCGTCAAATCTTTCGAAGGATCGCAAATTTGTTGCTCTGCAGTTGAGCATCCATCGATATTAAAGCTATACGAGACTGGGCTTTGTGAAATAGTGAAAATTACAAAAGATGGTGACATTGACCTCAATAATTTGGAAAAAGTTTTAAAAAATGGTAATATAAAATTAGTCAGCATAATGCATGCAAATAATGAAACAGGGGCAATACATAATATCGATGAAATCTCAAAAATAACGAAAAAATATGGAACTTTTTTCCATACCGATGCAAGTCAAAGTTTTTCCAAAATAAAATGTGATTTCATTTCATCAAATCCTGATTTCATAACAATTTCAAGTCATAAAATCTATGGACCAATTGGAGTATCAGCCTTGATTTTTAAAAAAAATGCCCCAATAAAAAAACTTCTTTTTGGCGGATCTCAAGAGTTTGAAAAACGTGCTGGAACTGAAAATATTCCGGCTATTTACGGGTTTTCACTCGCCGCAGAAATGGTTGATTTATTCGTACAAAAATACGAAAAAATAAGACACTTGCGAGATAAAATAGACGAAGCCACAATAACAAAAGGATATGAAATTGCATGTAAAAAAATTGATAGAATTCCAAATACCACAATGATTTTAAAGCCAAATTCAAATACAAGTCTTGAGCTGATGAGATTTGATTTAAACGGAATCATGGCAAGTGGGGGATCAGCCTGCTCTTGGGGATTACAAAAATCATCCAAAATTCCCAAAATACTTGGTTTTGATGAACAATTCCACGATTGCACTTTAAGACTCAGCCTCGGAATTGACACAAAAGAAAGTGAAATTGATAAACTTATTTCCCTACTCTAATCTAATTATAATACAAATTTTTTCGCAACATCAAGCATTCTATTTGAAAAGCCCCATTCGTTATCATACCAAGCCAAAATCCTAACACAATTCCCGGCAACAACACGGGTTTCGAGGGTATCGATAATCGCACTAAAACTTGAGCCAATAAAATCACAAGAAACGAGCGGACGAGACTCAATCCCCAAAATTCCTTTCATTTTTCCTTCAGCATATTCTTTAAATTTTGCGTTTATTTCTTCAATACTGGTAGACTTTTCAATATTTACAACCAAATCTACAAGGGAAACGTTCTGAACAGGAACACGAATTGACGACCCATCTATTTTCCCTAAAAGTTCAGGTAAAACAAGAGACAATGCACTTGCAACGCCGGTTGAAGTTGGAACCATTGAAAGCGCCGCTGACCTCGCCCTTCTTAAGTCCTTATGAGAGTTATCAAGCAAATTTTGATCGCTTGTATAAGCATGAATCGTAGTTACAAACCCATTTTTGATACCAAACTCATCGTTTATAATTTTAACAACAGGAGCTAAGCAATTTGTTGTACAGGATCCAATTGATATTGCTTTTTCTGATTTATTTAACATATCGTCGTTCGCGCCCAAAACTATAGTTTGTGTAATTTTATCCTTTGCCGGAGCTGAAAATAATATTTTTTTTGCACCAGAATCAATATGCAAGAAAACCGATTCTTGGGTCAAAAACTTTCCGGTACACTCCATAACCAAATCAGCCTCACTCCAGTCTATCTTACCGGGATTTTTTTCCGACGTAAACTTGATTGACTTTTCGTCAATTTTACACTCATTTTCACTAATTATTTCAATTTTTTTATCAAGCCTTCTAAAGGTCGAATCAAACTCCAAAAGATGTAAAGAATCATGAATGCTGGACGTTGAATTAACATGCGTTATTTCAATTTCATTAAACGGTTTTTCAATGCAAGCACGTAAAATTGTTCGCCCAATTCTTCCGAATCCATTAATTGCAACTTTCATTATACATCAAGATTTTATTAGCTTTAAAACATAAAAAAATAATTTTCAATAAAAAATAAAAAAAATCTTGACTTTTGTAAAAAAGGTGGGATGGATTATAAAATTGTTGTCAACTTTAAGTTTAATTATCAAATGACTCTTGAGCACTTATCACCAAAAGACCGTGAAATAATAGCGAACAGCTTACCGAAATTTACGGTAAGAGATTTAGCGGAACATGGGGCACACTATGGACACAAAACTTCCAGATGGAACCCTGAAATGGGACCTTATATTATCGGAACTAGAAGTGGAATACACATTATAAACTTGAAAAAAACCCATCAATTGTTAACTTTGGCGCTTTTGAATATATATAAAGAAATAAAAGATGGTAAAAGCGTATTGTTTGTGTGTACAAATATATCAACGAACTCAGTTGTGCGTGAATTTGCAATAAAGTGTGGACAGCCTTACGTAACACATAGATGGTTAGGTGGAATGCTTACAAACTGGAGGACGATCGTTCTTTCTATTAAAAAAATTAAAAAATTTGAAACTATTCTTTCTGAAAAAGACGAAAAAGGTAGACATGGTGTTTATTCAAAAAAAGAACTTGGAAAAATATCGAAAGAGCTTGAAAAATTAAAAATTTATTTTGACGGACTTAGAAGTATCACAACAAGACCTGATAATATCATAGTTTTTGATTCCCTAAAAGATGATATTGCGGTTCAAGAAGCTGTTAAACTTTGTATATCACCAACCGTTTTGGTTGATACAAATGCAAGTATTAAAAATATTGACTATCTCATTCCAACAAATAACGATTCCAAAAAAATTGTTCGCTTTATGGCAAATTTGATGTGCGAAACAATCTTACAGGCTATGAAGGATGATGTTGAATCATATAAGTTCGATGTAAAAAATACAGATTCTGAGCAAAAAGAAAATAAGCTTTCTGCTGCAAAAGAAAAATTGAAATTGAATTTAAAATCAATCAAATTGGAAAACTCTCCCGAAATCGCGAAGACTGAAGAAAGCGTTCAGCAAGAAGTTGTTGCACAAGCTTAATTTGTAAGTTTTATTCCGATAAAGTTGTTGTGCAAAATGAGAAACATATAACTTCAATGTCTTTATTGATCGATTTTATTGCTCTTGCAGCTTCCGAAAATGTAGCACCAGTTGTAAGAACATCGTCAATAATTCCAATTTTTTTTACTCCCTGTAAGAAATTTTCATCTCGCACCTTAAATGCATTTTTAAGATTTTTTAAACGTCCCGCTGAATCAAGAGATATTTGCTTTTTTGTCATTTTAATTTTCTCCAAAAGCATTGGATTAGTTTTTATATTATGATTTTGCGACTTAATATGATTTAATATTATCGCAGATTGATTATAAAGTCTCGCGTGGAGAGATCTTTTGTGCGTGGGAATTTGACAAACCAAGTCACAAGACTCAAGTTCCTTTGCAAATTTTGTAAGCAAAAATTTCGCAACAATCAAAGCATTGATCGTATTATCAGAATTTTTAATAGATAAAACTAATCGCCTTGCAAGGCCCTCATAAACGCAAAAGCTTCGAGCGTAATCAAATTCCAAATTATTCAATATACAGCTAGCACAAATAGCATCATTTTCAAGATAAAATTTCATGGGTTTTCCACATTTTATGCACATTGGACTTGAGACAAGTTTTATTTTCATCCAACAATCAGTGCAGCAAATATCTTGATTTTTAATGATATCCTTACAACCAAAACAACGATTTGGCAATATTTGTCTCAAAGCTATATGTGTTATTTTTGAAAGAAAATTCATTTTTCGCTTGATTTTAAAAATACTTGGCGTATTGTAAACTATACTTTTTATTAGTCAAATGATGAATATAAAAAAATGTTTTAAGCTTCCAAGCAACATGTGTTGTGGACTTGGCTCAAAATTTATGAAAAAATCCGGTGAAGTTTCTATGGAAAATAATGCATGCAGTACTGCAAAAAAATGTTGCCCTTGCAGATGTATTGTAAAAGTAATATTCTTCCTTGCGTTGTTATTTGTACTGAATACATATCTTTCATTTTCAGATTTAGCAATTAAAAGATATATAGATAAAAATCCAAAAGCTATCATCAAATCAATTGAGAATATGATGAAAGAAGAAAAAGAGGGAAAAGGTAAAAAAGCTGTCGAAAATGCTGGAAAAGTATTTAAAGAAGTAGTTGCGAACAAAAGTGTTCCATTTTTAGGTAATCCGAATGCTGCAAAAGTTATCGTTGAATTCTTCGATTACAACTGTGGGTACTGTAGAAAGGCTGATAGTGAAATCAAAAAGCTTCTTAAAGCTAATCCTGATGTAAAAGTAATCTTGGTAAACACGCCAATTATGTCCGAAGTTTCTTTAATTGCAGCTCAAGCGGGAATCGCAATATTTAAAGTTGCCCCAGAAAAATTCGATGATTTTCATCATAGATTAATTTCATCCAAAGGTCAGATATCTGCAAACGATGTTGAAAATGCGATTAAAGCTAGCGTTAAAGCTGGACAATTGAAAGAGGTTAAAGATGTTATGGCAAGTAAAATGATTGAAGATGAAATTCAAAAGACTTACGAACACCTTCAATCGATTGGAATCCAAGGCACACCTGCATTCATTGTAGATGGCAAACTTGTTCCAGGATATGTTCCTTACGAACAATTGCAAGAAATGCTGAAATAATTAAAATTATATGTCGGGCTTTAAAAGCAAAATAAAGGTAAAGAATACTGAATTCTCGTATTTTAATATCCAAAAATTTGCCCAAAAGTTCGACGTAGATCTAGACAGAATACCATTTTCAATAAAGATCCTAATTGAAAATATACTAAGAAACGAACAAGATGATAAAATTGCTGAAAAATTTGTAAAACATAATAATAAAAACGGAGACCTGGAGTTTTTCTTTAGCCCTGCAAGAGTTTTAATGCAAGATTTTACCGGCGTCCCTGCGGTTGTCGATTTAGCCGCTATAAGAGATGAAATGAAAAGATGCGGAAAAGATCCACACATTATAAACCCAATAAATCCGACACATCTAATTATTGATCACTCGGTTCAAGTTGATAAATATGGCAATAAAGAAGCTGAAAGTGAAAATATAAAAATAGAATTTGCAAGAAACAAGGAAAGATATGAATTTTTAAAATGGGGACAATCTTCCTTTGAAAACTTCAAAGTTGTACCACCCGGATATGGAATTTGCCATCAAGTAAATCTTGAATATATCGCAAAAACGGTTTGGACAAATAAAAAAAATGACGAGGAAGTTGCTTATTTCGATACGGTAATTGGAACGGATTCGCATACAACAATGGTTAATGCAATAGGAGTTTTGGGATGGGGAGTTGGAGGAATTGAAGCCGAATCTGCTATGCTTGGACAACCAATTTCCATGATTAAACCAGATGTTGTTGGAGTTAAATTAACTGGTAAATTAAACGATGGAATTAGCAGCATGGATCTCGTTTTAACAATTACCAATGAACTTCGCAAAAAGGGTGTTGTTGGAAAATTTGTTGAATATTTTGGCAAAGGAGTTTCATATTTATCAATTCCGGACAGGGCAACCGTATCAAATATGGCACCTGAATATGGAGCGACCTGTGGAATATTTCCAATCGATGAAGAAACAATAAAATATTTCAAAATTACAGCAAGAAGCGAAGAACAAATTGAATTAATTGAAAAATATGCAAAAGAGCAAGGAGTCTGGTTTGATCCAAAAATTGAAGCAGAATACGATGATATACTTGAAATAGATTTGAACAAAATTGAACTATCCCTCGCAGGACCAAAAAGACCGCAAGATAGAATCTCGCTTTCAAAGGTATCAAATAACTTCAAAGAAACTTTTAAAAGTGAAAAAAACTTTGATCGCAATAAATTATCAGATGGAAGCGTTGTTGTTGCAGCAATCACTTCATGCACGAATACGTCAAATCCAAAATCTTTGATTGCAGCTGGATTAATCGCAAAAAAAGCTTTTGAAGCTGGACTTAAATCTTGCGAATATGTAAAAACGTCCTTCTCTCCTGGATCGAAAGTTGCAGGGCAATATATGATAGATTCAGGACTTCAAGAATATCTTAACAAAATGGGATTTTATTTTACAGGATATGGATGCATGACTTGTATCGGAAACTCAGGACCTCTGAAAGATGAAATAAGAGAGGAAATTGAAAAAGAATTATATACTGTGGCAGCAGTTCTCTCCGGAAACAGAAATTTCGAAGGAAGGGTTCACCCACTTACCAAAGCAAATTACCTCGCCTCTCCTTTGCTTGTCGTCGCATATGCAATTGCCGGAAATATCAATATAGATATAACAAATGAACCACTTGGAAAGGGAAATAATGGGCAAGATGTTTTCCTAAAAGATGTAATGCCATCTGACAATGAAATATCGGAAATCCTTCAAAAATTCGTTAAAAAGGAAATATTTGAGGCAAAGAATCTTGAAATTTTTGCCGGAGATGAAAATTGGCAAAATATCAATACAGCAAAAACCGATACTTACGAATGGCCAGAAAGTACATATATTGAAAGCCCACCTTATTTTGATCAAGTACCTGAAATTTGTGATATAAAAAATGCGAAAATATTAGCCGTTTTTGGGGATTCCATTACAACCGATCATATCTCTCCTGCTGGAAATATATCAATAAAATCACCTGCTGCAAAATATTTACTCGAAAAGGGCGTAGAATATGAGGATTTTAACTCATACGGTGCAAGGCGGGGCTCGCACAATGTAATGATGCGTGGGACTTTTGCAAATATAAGAATTAAAAATATGCTGCTTGAAAATATTGAAGGTGGACTTTCAAAACTATCAAACGGTGAAATTTCAAGTATATACGATGTCGCAATGGAAAATCAAGCACTTGGTGTAAAATCCATTGTATTTGCGGGAAAAGAATATGGAAGTGGTTCATCAAGAGACTGGGCAGCAAAAGGCACAAAATTGCTTGGAATTAGTGCGATAATCGCCGAATCTTTTGAGAGAATTCACAGGTCAAATCTTGCCGGCATGGGAGTTTTACCTCTTGAATTCAAAGATGGACAAAAAAATGAAAATTTTAACTTGCTTAATGTCGAGAGTCTTGATATAATCGGAATATCCAAAAGACTCAAACCAAAGCAAGAGCTTGACGTCGTCTTAACATATAAAAATGGAGAAAGTTTAAAATTCAAAGCTGTATGCAGATTAGACACTCTCAGAGAAATTGAATATTTCCTTAGCGGAAGTATATTTCATTACATAGTATCGCATTTATAAAATTTTCTTGCATATTATTTTCACTATACTATTTTCACAAAATACTTTTTAAATATGAAAATTTTATTCATTATTTTACTTGCAATTTTCACATCTTCTTGCCAGAGAAGTAAGCCGTATGATCTTAAAAGTCCATGTGTATCTTCAAAAAATGGACCATGCATCAGAACACCGGTAAATACTTGGCTCTACGATGGTAAAAATGTTTTCTAACTTATGTTTGAAGCAAAATCTAAAAAGAATATAAAAATTATACTGACGACAGAAAGTTCCTCGTTGGAAGAAAATGAAATAAAAGAAGAGCAATCTCAAATTTCGATACAAGTCATCGGAGAAGAAAGATTTGCCATTGGACGAAATAAACTAGAAGAAATGATGAAAAACAATAATATTAAAAAAGACGATGAGTGACTTTTTATTGCAGATATTATTCCTTGAAGTCTTTAAAATACCGTTAATTGTGGTATTTTTTACTGCCTTTTCTTTGTATTTTTCATTTTTAAGCAAATTTTATCACATAAAAAATATAAAAAATGTTGCAAAATATCTAAAAGGCAATCAACTTGACAAAAAAGTCTCAAGTTTTGGAATATTAATTTCCTGCATTGGAACTGTTTTAGGAATCGGAAATATCATAGGTGGCTGCATGTCGGTTAAAATTGCCGGACCGGGAGTTTTATTTTGGATTTTAGTTTCTTGCCTTGTGGTCAGTGTATTAAAATTTTATGAAAATGCCGTATCTTTGGAATTTAAAAAGACAAATAAACACATTCCGGGAAATATTTCATATCACATAATTGCAAAAACATTTGGTAAAATCGGAATTATTCTTGCAATAATATATATATTTTGTTTTTCCTTTGGATATTTTATTAATGGACTTTTACAGGTAAATCAAATATTTTCAATACTTTCTTTGGGTCTCAAAAGTACAATATTTTTCTCATTCTTCGCCCTATTATTTACTTTTTTTGTACTAAAAAATGGAATTTCACGACTTTCAGGATTTATGAAAATCTCAGTCCCGTATATGTTTTTGGGCTATATTGCAATTTGTGTTTATTCAGTCTTTTTATCACAAAACGGTTTTTTGCAAACTGCAAAAATAATCATGATCGATGCGTTAAATTTTAAGTGCGGAATGGTCGGATTTATGATTGGCTATGGAATTAGGCGGCTTTGTTTTGCGGCCGACGTTGGAACCGGACTTAGTGGAACTTTAGCGGCAGATTTAAAAGTTGATCCAAAAAATCAAGGTGTAATATCAGTTTTTGAAATAATTTTTGTAGGAATTTCTGTTTTTTGCACAGGCTTTACAGTTGTTGCATCGGGAATTGATTTGCAAAATCTACATGGAATAGCGATTATGAAATCGGCCCTAAATCAAAATCAAGTAATTCAAGCTTTGTTTACAATTATTGTAATACTTTTTGGACTTACAACTGCGTGCTCATGCGGATTTTTATCTCAACAAGGAATTAAATCTTTTACACACAACAAAAAACTTATCTTGGGTTTTCTAATAATCTATTCAAGCCTGATGCTTGCCTCGCCCCACGTTAAGTTTGATCCAATTTTAAATACATTGGATTCTTGTTTGATTTTTGCTGCAATTATTAACATAATGGCGATATTTTTTAATAGAAAAATTGTAAAATTTAGCGAGAAAACTTAAGCTTTATTCTTTCAAAACCAAATTTTACAGATTTTAAAATTGAAGACGGAATATAAACAATTCTACCCCAAGTATATATCAATAAAAAGCAAATCGTAACTAAAGACAGGGAAAACCAAGCGATAAAGCTATCAAATCTGATAATATATTCTTGATTTTGCAAAATTATTTCAGATGGAGAAAAATAATTAAATCCGGTAATAATCGCACAAGTTAAAGCAAGACAAAAAAGAAACAATGCAAACAAATTTTTTAAAATCCAAAACATAAATGTAATTATTTAACCCCACTTGAACCAAAACCACCTGATGAACGTAAAGTTTCATCGAGCTCTTCGCAAAACTTAAAGTCAACTTTACAAATTGTCGAAACAATACATTGCGCAATTCTATCACCCTTTGTAATCTTAAAATCTTCACCTGAAGTATTTAAAAGTATCACGCCTATTTCCCCGCGATAGTCACTATCAATCGTCCCTGGAGTATTCAAAACCGTTATTCCGTTTTTCAG
>CANDYN010000011.1 GCA_947424985.1 Rickettsiales bacterium
TTTCATCGGCTCCATATCCGCAAGAAGTCGCATTGATAATTATATCAATTTCATCAAAATTTAGCCAGCTTAAAATACCACTCTTCATGCCAAATTTTTCCGCCAATTCACGAGATTTGTCGATTTTTCTTGCAAAAACTGTAACATTTTTTGCATACTCTTTTAACGCAAAACACGCGGCACGAGCGGCTCCACCATTTCCCAAAATTGCAATTTTTTTATCCTCAAAACCTCTCGGCATTGAATTTAAAACCCCGATGTAATCTGTATTATAGCCAACTAATTCATTTCTTAGTGTCCTAACAATTGTATTTACCGCTCCACATCCCATAGCACATGGCTCCAATCTATCTAAATATTGCATAATTTCCTCTTTAAGTGGCGTTGTCACGCTTATTCCGTATAAATTATTTTCCAGTATTATTTCGCGAATTTTATATAGATCGTGCGGTTTTATTTCTATTGCTAAAAATGAGAATTTATCGGCAATTCCAAGAGATTTATAACACGCATTATGAATTGTTGGAGAAATAGAATATTTAATCGGAAAACCTATAACGGCATTGGTTTTTACAGCAACTTTTTTTTCAATCTCCGATAAAATTTTTAAAAATTCACTTTCGGCATTTGTTGTATCAATTGAAAAACTTGCAATTTTTTGATATTTTTCTCGTCTTGTAAAATCTTGCAAAACCAAATCTGATACTATATTTTCTGATTTTATTTTTGGTCTTGAATTGCTGCTTTTGATATCGTCACTATATCGTTTAATTATTTTTTCTATATTGCTTTTAAGCCAAATCTTGCAAGTTTTTTCGCTTTCAAGTAAAATTTTTGTCTGTAAATTGCCGATACACTCTTTATTTTCATCAAGTTCACTATTTACTCCAATGCCGCCTCCACAGGAAATTACAACGCCGCTCTCTTTTATCACCTTTTGCAAAATTTCTGTCTCAATTTTCCTGAACTCAAGCCAGTTTTCACCATTTTCCGTAAGCTCTTTTGCATTTTTTCCCGATTGTTTTTCAATTTCAGCATCAATATCGATAAATTTTAAACCCAAGCGCTTTGCAAGTTCATATCCAATACCGCTTTTACCTGTACAACGCATTCCAATTAAAGCAATGTTCTCAAAATCTCCTAACATAAAGAAAAATCAATGCCAGATGAAGAAAGGACATCCCAAAATTCAGGCATGGATTTTGAAACAACAGCAGAATTTTCAATCTCAAGTCCACCAATTTTAGCCCCAATTATAGCAAAACACATTGCGATTCTATGATCATGATATGTATTTATCAGAATTTTTTCATTATTTTTTAGCTTCGAATTGCCAAAAATAGTAATAGAATTATTATCAATTTCCGTTATTATTCCAATTTTTAAAAACTCCGTATGTAAAGCTAAAAGCCTGTCTGTTTCTTTGTTTTTCAGGGTTTTAAGTCCTGTAATCTTGCTAATCCCATCGGCAAAAATTAAGACCGAAGCAATCGTCATAGCGGAATCCGGCATATTCTCCATATTTACTTCAATTGGACGTAGTTTACCATCGGATTTTATTGATATTTTGTCATTGTCTTTAAAAACTTTACAGCCAATTTTCTCAAGAATTTTAAGCACTCCAAAATCTCCTTGTTTTGAATTAATATCGAGTCCCGAAACATCAATTGAGCCTGATAATAACAGTGGTAAGGCAAAAAAATACGACCCCGATGAAAAATCTCCAGAAATTACATATTCTCTTCCAATATATTCTTGATTTTTTACAAAATACTTCTCATTTTCAAATACAACAGAAGCTCCAAAAGATTTCATCAAATCAATTGTTAAATTAATATAAGATTGCGATGCAGCCTTACCTTTGGGTAAAATTTCAAGACCATTTTTAAGCCTGGGCGCAACCATTAAAATTGACGATAAAAACTGCCCGCTAACGCTTGCATCAAGCTCGATTGAATCCGGGTTTTCTCTTGTTTTCTGGATCTCAAAAGGAACGCATCCAGTACGATTTAAAAAATTAATATCACATCCAAGCAAAGAAAGTCCATCACAAAGTCCATCAATTGGCCTTTCAAGCAAGCGCCCTTCCCCGTCAATTATGAGCTTTGAGCCGTTTGAAAGTAAAGCCAAAGATGAAAGAAATCTGCTTGTTGTTCCTGCAATTTTACAAAATAATTTTGGATTTTTGATATCGTTAAAAATACCGTTATTTCCAAATATTTTTACACAATCTTGTGATATTTTTTCAATTTTTACACCAAGGCTTAAAAGTGCATCGAGCAACAAAGAAACGTCATCACATTGTGGTAAATTTGAAATTTCTGTCTCACCTTTTGCGATTGATGCAACCATCAAAGCCCTGTTTGCAATACTTTTTGATCCGGAAATTTTCGCTTCACTATTCGGTTTTAAGCTAGATTTTTGTATTAAAACATTACTCATGAATTTTTCTAAAACTTGAAATTTTAGCAATAATTTCCTCAAGTTCAGCAATCGTTATATGCTGATCTGTGTCACTTTTAGACGTTCCACACTCAAGCAAAATTCCATCATATAAAAACCCGCCAACCTCATGTTTTATTTTCATAGAATCAACAGTAAAATCAACAATATCACTGCGTTTTTTTGGCCCTGCTATATGACTTGGATCTAAAAACATTTCATTTTTAATGTCGCTTTTAACCCTAGCGCAAAGATTATGAACTGGATAATTCCTATATCCAGCGTTGTTTTCCGTATCAACACCCCTGTGTATCATAAAAATATCTTCATGCGGTATTAAATTCGCATAACTTGTAAGCCCCGACCAAGATTTATCGAGAGATAAAGCTATGTTTTCTTCTTCAGATTTTATAACGGAACCACCCAAAGATTTACCATTTTTTATACCGATTTTCCAGCCATTTTTTCTCGCAAATCGTGCCATAACCTGAACAGGAAAACCAAGATGATTCACAGCTGGATTCCAAACTATCGCTTTTTTCGATTTTAAAAACAACGACAAAACCGAGCATTGAATCCAAGAATCAACAATTTCAGTTGCAATAAAAATATCCTTATTTTCCGCCTGAATTTCATTCGCAATTTCAACGCTCGGCATTATTTTTAATGCCGCATCACCATGCGTTAATTTTTCTGCATTTTTTCCGTAATCTTCAATATCTATGCCAATAAAAGCATTTTCTGGATCAAAAGTTGTGCGAGATTTTAGTCCAACAATACGAACACCGTATAATGCTGATTTTCCACTATATTTTATTCCCAAAGACTCCTTAATTTCAATTTTATTTTTAAAATCGACGGAACAAGGTCCGGCAATGATTTTAACAGCCATATTTTTTCTAAAACTCGACGTATTTTTACTCTAAAAAAACAAAAGTCAAGCTTTTAATCGTATTTTGAAAAATATAAAATATCATCGTATTTTCCGAGTTGCCCGTATATAAAGATTGTTCCGTTTTTCTTGTAAATCTCAGAAAGTTTCTCAATAAAAAATACTTCAAATTTATCGATACAATCTTGTAAATCAGTGGTACTTTTCTCAAGAAAATTCTCAGATTTAATGGCGTTTTTACTGAAGTAAATATAAGAAAAATCTTTTATTTTAAAGCCATTTTTTTGCATAACTAACGCATACATAAGCATTTGCGGCGATTTCATCTTCATTTCATTTGCAATTGTTTTATCAACGTGATCATTATTTCCGGTTTTTAAATCAAAAATTTCATACGATCCATCTTCATATACCGCAATCAAATCTGGCTTTGCAGATATCTTTATCTGAACATCAGAAACTACCAAATCATAAAAAAAAGATTTTTCAGATTCAATTTTGCCGTTTTTTTTGAATATTCTTAAGAAAACATCGCGAATTAAATTTAAAAATTCATCAAGCTCAAGTTCTAAATTTATTCTTATAAAATCGTCGGTTATTTTTTCATAAATACCCGGCATAATCTCATTTTTGACCCATTCGTTTGTTATATTTTTTAACGAATCAAGTGATACAAAATATTTCGATAAAACAGATAAAATTCCATGTAAAGCATTTCCACTTTCAGTTTTAAGTTCCGCTCCTATCAAATTTTGCTTAATCGACAAAATATATTTCATAAAAAAAACATAAGGATTGTCAATATAAGTTTTTAGTTTTTGATATGAAAAATCTCTTGGTAAATCTTCGATGTTTACCAATCCAGATGTTATATTTGCATCTTTTTTGCTGTATCTTTTTTTATCAAAATTTATATCTTTTTTTTCGATTTTTTGTCCAAGTTTTATCGAAAAAAAGGCCTCAACTTCAATAAAATCCAAGTCATTTTCATATAAAAATTCAAGTTCATTGGATCCATTTAAAAAACCCACCAAATCAGCAAAATATCTATGCTTTTCAAGAGTTTTTATTTCGTTTGATTTATAATTTTCATTAAAATTTTGACTTATAAAAAATACCTTATCAAAATTTAACAATTTAGCATTTTGCGGTGTTAAAATATAAACATTAAAATCTTCACTAAATTTAGTTTTTACAGCAAGCTCTTCGTTGCTATTTTGACTTGAAAAATTTTGAAAATAACATAAAAATTCATCGATATTCTTTGGATAAAATTTATTTAAAAAATCAAAGTTATCATTAAAATTAGCCTTACAAAATTCAATTAAAATCTCAATTTTACGACTTTGATAAAAATTCTCTATGCATAAAATTAATTTCATAACTTCTTGATTTCCTTGAAAAAAATTACTTGCAAATTTTAAAATTTCATCGGAAAAAATAAGATTTTTATTTTTTATATTTTCTTTAAATTTTAATAAACTTTGTGACACAAAGATCCCCTTGGTTTTTATAAATATCTCGATAAAATCTATGAAATAGTCAGCAAAAAAAATGTCATTTTTTATCATTTCCAAAAAATTAACACAAATGCTTTTTTTGCTTATTTCTTTTTTTTCAAAAAATACCGAAATATTCTTTTTATATAAAAAATTTCCCAAAGTTTCGATTAAATCTTGATTTTTTGATATGATCCCAATTTTACCAAACTTGCTAATTTCCCGTGTTAAGATCTCACAAATTTGCGCTTTTCCATCAACTTTTCTTGCAAAAATATTTGCAATATCTTGATTATTATCGGAAAAATTTTCAATTTCAATAAAATTTTCATAACAAAAACCAATTGCAGAAGCAATAAAGTCTTGTTCTGAAAAAATATTACTTGTCAAAATAATCGTAACATTTTGACATCTTGCTATTTTTTTAAAAAAATTGAATAAAACTTTCCCCTGAAAATCTATTCCAAAAAAACAAAATTTTTCATCAGATTTTTCAATACTCATGGCAACCTTATCCAAAACTTCGTCAAAATTTGCGTAAAAATCAACAAATCCCTTCATTTTGATATTTTTTATATATAACCTTGCAATATCGCAATAAACATCAAATGCTTCGTGTTTCAAAAAGCAGTAATTATCTATATATTCCCGTGTTTTATTTAATGAAAAATCGGAAATCTCAAGGCCATGCTCTTGCATAACTGATATAACATGAAAATCGCGATCCAGCCTTGACATAAATCGAAGCTTGCTATACTTTCTAAAAAACTCCGTAATATTAAGATCCAGCAAAAGTTTAGACTTAATTATGTCATTTTGACAAATTATCTCATAGCCAAGAGTCTTAAAATTTTCAATTTTATCGTTAAAAACAACCAAATTCTTTACTTTTGCAAGAATTATTTTTGCGTTCATTTATAAGTAAAACATTCAACATTTCATAAAATGAAAATTATTTTTATCAAGCTTTATTTAAAAAAATAAAAAAAAGCTTGCATAATATTTTTTTAGCATTATTTACCTATAAAGTTTATTTGTAAAAATATGGCAGTTAGCGTTACAGTAACAGGAGATGATGTTACAAAAGCATTAAAGCTTCTTAAGGAAAAGGGACAAAAAGAGGGTATATTTGCATCCATGATACAAAAAAGATATTTCAAATCCGGAAAGGAAAAAGAAAAAGATAGAGCGAAACAAGGTTATAAAAGACGTATTAAGGCAAAAAATGCTTCATCTGGTGCAGATAATGCAAACTAAGTATGAAAAATAGTCCAACTATAAGACAAATGATGTTCTCTTCTGAAATTTTAAGAATAGTGTCTCATTTTTTGTCAACAAATCAAATTTTATTATCAAATGATAAGATTTTTTGTAAAAAAGTTGTGTGTTCGAAAAATTTAAAACAAGCGAGTATATTTATATCCACTAATGCTTCAAACGAAAATATCGTAGTCGGTAAGCCGGAAACAATTAGACAAAACAAAGAAATTGATTATTTACTAAAAAAAGAAATGGCGAAAAAAATGAATTTGCGCTTTATTCCAAATTTAAATTGGTATTTTGAAGAATAGTTTTTTACAAAACATGAGAATCCTTGTTGCAATCTTCACATTAGCGTTCTCAATTAATGCAAATGCCATATCACACAAATATAAAGATGAATTTGCTTTTTTTTGCAAAAGCTTTCATCGTGACGTAAAAAGAACGGTAAATTTATATCAATCAATTGAACAGCATTATAAGGGCAGTGCAAAATTTTATATTGTTATCCCAAAAAAAGATGAGAAGTTGTTTAAAGATGAGTATGATTTGGCAATAAAAAGTGGCATTATAAAAACCAGACCAATAATCATGTTTGAAGATGATATTTTTAGAAAGTGCGAAATACCGAGTGAAAAAATAAAACACCTTGGACAAAAAAACAACAGAGGTGGATGGAATTTACAGCAAGTTGTAAAACTTTGCATAGGCTCGCTTGAGCTTGCAAAAAACTATGTCACAATTGACTCTGATATGTATTTCATAAAAGATTTTGATGAAAGTATTTTTTATGACAAAAGCGGAGTTTTATTTACTGCGGCCGGAAAATATTTTGGATCATTTGCAAAAGCTGTAAAGAAATTACATAAAATAGACTCACTATATAACACAGACAAGGAACAATCATATCGTTTTTACTCTCATTCATTTATAAAATATACACTCGATGGAGGACAAAAGCCTTGGTATGATTTTGTACAAAACTATGGGCTTTTTCAGTCAGACATACTTTTTGATATGAGAGATTATATAAAAACCAAAATGAGATACGACTTCTCGGATTTAATAAACATGGTTCCTTGGGAATTTCAATGGTATGGTGAGTTCGTTTTAAGCCAAAAGCCTGAGAAGTTTTTTCCATATTTTGCTGATGAATTTTCGATGGGGATAGGTGATATGTACGAAGATAGCAAATTTAAACATTGTAGCCCAACAAATGGCTACCCAGGTCAGTATGCAATTGCATATCAACCGCATGCAATTGGTAGAAAAGAGGGTCAAATACGCTATGAAATGCCAAATACATTAAAATGTAAAATCCAGAGTAATACAAAAATTACGTTTATAAAGTTGAAAAGGTTTTTTGGATTATGATAAAACTTGGAATTAGCGGAATTACCGGCAAAGTTGGGTCTTGCTTGATTGAGGCTTTAAAACATGACAAAGAGATATCTCCGGTAGTTGGACTTGCAAGGATTTGCGGTAACATAGAAGGAATATCGATTGTGGACAATATTGATAAATTTTTAACACAATGTGATTTTGTTATAGATTTTTCCTCACCTGAGTTGATTGAGAAAATTTGTGATGCAAATAAATTGCACAAAAAACCAATTATATCGGGAACCAGTGGTTTGTCAGATTTACAAATTATAAAACTAAAAGAAAATGCGGAATTTACCAAAGTTTTTTGGTCTATGAACACCTCTTATGGAGTTGCAATGGTATCAAGTATTATAGAAAATATCGCAAAAGCTATTCCGGAAGCAGAAATTGAAATACACGAAGAGCATCACAATCAAAAAAAAGATGCACCATCTGGAACAGCAATCTTACTTGCAAATAAAATACTAAAAGTAAAAGACGGCGATAATTCTTGTTTAAAAACGGATAGAAATCAAAAAAGAAACCCATCTGATATAGGTTTTAGCGTTGTACGTGCCGGAAACACCATTGGAAAACATGAAATATCATTTTACTTTGACAATCAAGTCATAAAAATCTCACACGAAGCATTCGATCGTAAAATTTACGCTCTTGGGGCAATAAAGATTGCAAAAATAATACTTTCAAAGCCCGAAAAGAACGGCTTTTTTGAAATTTCAGATATATATTAATACCCATAAGACCTCAAGACATCTTTCAAGATTTGGGACTCAGCAGCTGTCTGTCCATCCTTTTTCTCTTCAATCTTTTGTATTTGCACACTGTGATCACCCTCAATCCTTTCAGCTTTAAACATCCTAGGGGGCTGTTTTACACTTTTAACTGTAATATCAAAAAATAAATGCTTGGCATGTGGTATTTTTATTTTTGGTGGATATTTCTTGTCAATTGCAAGCCATTCATCGTTCATAAAAACACTGACCTTATCTCCGTCTCTTAGTCTCATTAAAATATACTCAAGGCCAAATGGCAAATCACCCTCACCAACGCTCACAATCTGCTCAATCTTACCAAGCCTTTTTCCATTTATATCCGAGATTTCCAAATCAACTCCAACACTAGATCCACAAACTATATCACTGCCCGTACCTTTTACAATGCTAAAAACTCTCGGTTCAAAAAATCCAACCTCAAATGCCTTATCTATTGAATTAAACATAACTTCGTATGAGATAAATTTACTATATTTAGTTGGCTTTAATGATTCTATTTTCTCATTTTTTGGTTTATCTGTAAAAAAATTTGCCGAATCTATGACTATTACATCATACCGAAACCCGCTTGTGATTTTATGCATAGCCATATCAAGTCCAAAAGGTAGCTCACCCTCTGAAAAGGCAAAATCAACATCATCCGAGAAAAAAATATCACCCTTCGAATCCTTACCGATGATTTTCGCATTAATTTCTGATCCACAAAGAGGTATTTTTCTTGAATTACCGGATACCTGAAACTCCTCTCTCTTTAAAACTATCGATGTATCCTTTGAAGTGTCGTTTCCGGTGGCAGCTTTTGATGGCCTGATTCCGTCCAATCCAAAATTTTTTATAATCTTTGAAACCACGCTAACTGTTTCTTTGCTTTCTTTTAAAAAATTTTCAAAACGCCCAACAACAGCATCAGAGCTTGATTCTTTTTTAATATTATTGAAGAGTATATCAACAATCGTATATTGCAATATCATAAAAATAATTATTACAGAAACTACAAATCTTGGATGCATTCTTTCTAAAGCCTTTGAAAGAAATGATATGAAAAGTCGAACGATTTTAGATTTTGCAATATTTTTTAAGATTTCCTTCATAGCGATCAAAGACTTGCAACAACGGACCCTGTAACCTTTCTTGCCTCAATATCTCTATGTGCATTGGGAATTGCAGAAAATGAATACCTTGAAACATTTGTTAAAATTGCACCTTTTTTGAAAGCATCAAACAGCTCATGTGCCGAGATCACAAGCTCGTTCCTATTGCCTTTGTATACCTCAAACCTTGGTTTTGTAAAAAACAAGCATTTTGATTCAAAAACCCTGGGATCTATCGGCTCCAAATCACCGGATGTATTTCCATAGGAGACGAAAACACCAAAAACTCGTAATGATTTAATACAAAAATCAAAAGCATCGCGACCAATTGAGTCATATACGCAATTAACTCCAACATTATCGGTGAATTCCGCAATTTTTTCAAGCGCCTCCTTCGTATTTTTTGAATTAACAACCAGATCACAACCTGCTGACATGGCCGAGTCTTTCTTAAAATCGCTTCCGATAGCACCTATAACACGAAGTCCTGAATACTTCGCCCATCTCGCAATAATTTGCCCAACTCCACTTCCTGCACCGGTTACTAAAATTGTATCGTTTTTTCTAGGAACATGACAACGAAAAAGCATAGCGTGTGCCGCAAGACCCTTTCTTATTATAGCGGCTGCATTTTCATCCGATATTTCATCCGGTATAGCAACGCAATAATTGGCGTCCAAAACTCTTTGTTCGGCATAGGCTCCGGGCGGTGAAAAACCATATCCAACCCTCTGTCCAACACGAAATTTACTTATTCCACTTCCAACTTTTTCAATAGTACCAACCCCTTCAAAACCCAGAATTTCTATGTTTTTTTCTGCTTTAATAACCCCACTGCGCACCAGGGTATCATCAAAATTAATACCAATACAAGTATGTCTTATCACGATATCATCTTTTGTCATGCTTTTTGGTGAATCAACATCTTTTAATATGAGATTTGAAAAGTCGCCCGGTTTTTTTAATAAAATAGCTCTCATCTTACAAGACCTGTATCCAAATTTATTATAAAGCTACGATAAAATATAAATCAAGAAAAATAAATAATTTTTTAGTTGCAAGTTAAAAAAAAGAGTCTAGAAAAAGTTTAGCAATTATTTTAATTGACATGTTTTTTACGTTAAAATCTTACGCAAAACTTAATTTATTTCTTAGTGTAAAAGGGCTCGATGAAGATACCGGATATCACAAAATATCAAGCCTTATGACGTACGTCAATCTTTATGACGTTATTTCAATTACAACAAAGCAACATGGATCGGGACTTTCTATGTCTTTTTCCGGGAAATATGCGCATAAAATATCAAAGATCGTTGGAAATAAAATAAAAGACAATCTAATTGCAAAAGCCTTTGCTGCAATTGCGAAAGAATATGAGCTGTCAATTGATTTGGATGTTAATCTTGAAAAAAATATACCCCTTGCTTCGGGAATGGGTGGTGGATCTTCAAATGCGGCGGCAATCATTGATTTTTGTGACTGTTTTTATGGATTGGAAATGACACAGGAAGATAAGCTATCAATTGCCAAAAGGCTTGGATGCGATGTAGCATTTTTCACACAAAAACAGGCGGCAATCTGCTCAAATTTTGGTGAAGTTGTTGATCCGGTTTTATTGCAAAAAAGCATAGAAAATCACGCAGTTTTATTGATTGACACCGGGCAGAAAACTTCAAGTCACAATATATACAAATCTTATGATTCACTTAAGCTAAACAAAGAACAAGAATCAATCGTCAATTGTGAAAATGATTTATCAACTTTAAAGCTTCAGACCATGACGAAACTTGGAATTGAAGCTGATCTTTTTGAAGAAATCTTATCAAGTAAAAATGATAATCATCTTGTTTTTGCAAATAAAAATATTATGTCTTTTACAAAAAATATTTTGAATTTTGTGTGTAACATTTCAAATGAAAATGACATACTTGGCTTCGGAATAACTGGAGCTGGAGCAACTATATATGTCATATATAAAAGTGCGAATGAAGCAAGGCACGCTATGACAAAATTTTCAAGTAAATTTCCAATGGTTTACACAAATATAACAAATTTAATGCAAAATGTAGAAAAAGAAAGTACAATTTTTCAACTTGGTAGATATTTATTAAAATGCGCCTAGTATGAACTTTGATTTCTTAACCCAAAGCCAAGACTATATAAAACAAACAATATTTGGCTGTGATGAGATTTCAGTTTTTGAAAATGAAATAAAGATTACAACAAACAAAGATAGCTTGATTGATCTGATAAAGCAAATAAAAGATGATCCCAATATTCTTGCAAATTGCCTTATAGCTATATTTGGAACTCATTTTCCGCAAAATGAAAAAGAGTTTTTAATAGAATATTTATTTCTAAGCTACAAAAATAATAAAAGATTTAGAATTTTGATTGAAGTGGATATACATGAAAAATTGGATTCCATTTCTGAAATATTCCCCGGTTCTGTCTGGTACGAAAGGGAAATTTTTGATATGTTGGGAGTGCAATTTAACAATTTACAGGATCATAGAAGGATTTTAACGGATTACAATGTTACATATCACCCGCTTAGAAAAGATTTTCCAGTAACTGGATTTGACGAGGTAAAATACAATCCAATATCACAAAAGGTTGAATATTTTAAATCAAATTTAGCACAAGAATATCGAAACTTTGACAACAACATGGTACTCGACAATGAATCGGTATTCGACAAAGTTAAGAATGCAAAATGAGAGATGAAGTACTAATCGAAATAAGAGAAGAAATAGATAAAATCGACGGAAAAATTATAAAACTCATTCACGAAAGATTCCAAAACGTCCTTAAAGTTGGGGACTTAAAGAGACAGAAATACGGTGACGAGTTTTTATATATAGATCCCAAAAGAGAAAATGAGATTATTTTGAATCATGTAAAATCTTTTCAAAATATTCAACTTGAAGCTGATTTGGCTTATAATTTATGGAGAAATATTATATCTTTTGCTAATTTTGCAGAGCAATCGCATTTAAGGATCAATTACCATGATAGTTTAAACGCCAAAGAGGTAAATATAATACAAAAAATATATCCAAATGTAAGTCAGCATAGACACTATAAAGATATTGAAGCGGTTGCTCAAAATAATGCATCAATTTTTGCAATAAATCCAGACTCAGAAGACTCTAAGAGAGAAATAAAGTATTTGAATGGCAACTTTTTTTTTGCATACAACCTACAGATTTGCCCTGAGAGCAAAACAAAAATATTATTTCTAGGAAAAATCCTAAAAACATATCAAGAAGAAGATGGAATATTTTTATTTTTAAACACAAACGGTGAAATAAAATATGTAAATAAGCAGGAATTTGATATTCTAAAGACGGATGAGAGTCAAGTATTCATTGGATCCTCAGCTCCATCTTGATCTAAAGTGCTATAAAATGGATAAAATTAATACCACAATAGCAACAAACGATATAAGTGTATAATTATTAATCTTTCCATTTTGCATAGCACCCGTATGATTTGATGCTTTAAATAAAATTCCAGATGGACCACTAACCAGTATAAAGTTTATTACAGGAAAATCAATTTTATTTTGCACAAATTTAGCCAATAATTTATATGGACGAATAAATATAAAGGAATAAAGTTCATCAAAGTAAAGCTTATTTAGAATCATCCTATGTAACAATAAGGTATTGCGCTTCACTTTATCTTTAAAATCAACATTTATTAAATAAATACACCCGGAAGCCACCGCCCCAAATACAGACAACATTAAAGGAAGATGTGAATGATGTGCATTATGTATTTTACCAATCATTTCAATATTTTTATCTGAGTTTATTAAATTTTTCGCAAAAGTGGCATCAAAAAAACCAAAATCTGACACAAAAAAGTATCCGGCATATATTGAAATTACAGACAATATTCCAAATGGAAGATACATTTTCCAATCAACATCATGAACGTCTTCACTTTGATTTTTAGAGAAAAAAGTTAAAAACAAAAGTCTAAACGAATAAAAAGAGGTTAGAAAAACTACAAAATTTGCAATAAAAAAAGCAAAATCTCCAAAAATTGATCCGGAAACTCCAGTGCCAATTATAATGATATCTTTTGAATAAAATCCAGACAGTGGTGGAATTCCACAAATTGTAAGTGTTCCAATGGCCATTGCAATAAATGTAATTGGCATTTTTTTATATAAATTTCGTGGCATTTTCATGATATCCTGATTGTGATGAACGCGCGCTATAACTCCACCAGCACATAAAAATAACAGTGCTTTAAAAAATCCATGGGTTAAAAGATGTAAAAATGAACCGGAGTAAAATGAAACACCGGCAGCCATAAACATATATCCAAGTTGACTACAAGTTGAATATGCTATAATACGCTTTATGTCCGTTTGAACTAGTGCCAGGATGGCCGCAAACAAAGCTGTAATTGAAGCAATTATGAGTATAAAATCACTTGCAATCTGAGAATTTTCAAAAATAAATGAACATTTGCAAATCAAAAAAACACCAGCTGTAACCATAGTCGCAGCATGCATTAAAGCGGAAATTGGAGTTGGACCTTGCATTGCATCCGGAAGCCAAATATGAAATAAAAACTGTGCGGACTTTCCCATACAGCCTATGAAAAGTGAAATTGCTATTAAATCAAGATAATTAAGTCCCCAAAATGCATTCAAGTTCATAAGATGCGAAATTGATTTTTCTATGTCAGTAAAGTCAAGGGAACCGACTTTGGCAAAAATAAGTCCCAGAGCTAAAAACATAAAAATATCGGCAAAGCGATTAACCAAAAATGCCTTAATTGCAGCAAGATTTGATGCGAATTTTTTATTATAATAGTTAATCAATAAATAAGACGAAAGCCCCACACCCTCCCATCCGAAAAACATTTGCAAAAAATTTCCGGACAAAACAAGGCAAGACATGCAAAAGGTAAAAAACGAAATATTAATCATAAATCGTGAATAATCCTCCTCTTCTTGCATGTACGAGATTGAATACAAATGAACAAGAGCTGAGACAGAAGTAACTAAAACCATCATTAAGGATGAAAATTTAGAAATATAAACAGAAAAATTTGCATTATAATTGTTTATAGAAATCCAGGTAAAAATATCATAATTGATTGGATTTACATTGCTTTGAAAGATATCGTAACACAGCACAATCGAGGCAATTGCGGAAAGAAAAATCAAAGTAGTTGTTATTATTGGAATTGCCGAGTTATTTCTTATGCTAAATTTATAAAATATAAACTGCAAGATTAAACAAGATGCAAAAGATAAAAATGGTATTAAAATTAATGATTGCGATAAAAGCTCAAACATAATATTAATAAAAATAGCTAAAAATTCTCCAAGATTCTCGTTATCTCATCAAGGTTTTCAAGTTTTATTATATAATCTCTATACTTTTCCGTGATCCAAGACTCATGCCCAATAAAGAACGCGTGACAGCCATAATTCTTGGCAGTCGCCATATCAACCATAGTATCACCTATGAACCAAATTTCATTTTTTTCAATTTTTTGTTCGTATTTTGTTGTATAAAAATCAACTATCTGCTCAACACCACACGGATCGGGCTTTTTTGCCAAAACATCATCTTTTCCAATAAATGCAAAGAAATAATCTCCAAGAGATAAAAAATCGCGCTCATCTTGAGCCAAAATTGAGTCTTTATTTGTTAATACGGATTGTGGAATAGACATATCCTGAACTGTTTGAATAATTTTTTTCGCACCAAAAAGCAGAGATGGTGTAAAATTTTCGTTTTCCTCGTGATAATATTGCGTATATTTTGCCGCATTTTTTTGCGACTTACCCCCAAACAAACTTTCAATCCAATCACAATCCGGATTACCGGTATATTTCAAAACTTCACCAGCAGACATAGATTCATAACCACAATCGGAACGCAATCTATTGACAACCTTTGTAACAATTTCAGTTGTATCGACCAAGGTATTATCCCAATCATAAATAATCAACTTTGGCTTTTTCATTTCAAATTCCATAAATAAAATTAATACATAAAAGAAACATTTTTGCTAGAACTAAAAAATTCTGCAAAAAAAGACGAAAGGTATGACGCAAATTTTGTGGCCAAGCTTTTCATAAAAAGATGATTATCATTCTTACTGCTATCAAATTTAACAATTTTGACCTGCATATCGCTATCCACAAGCCCTGAATCTTTTAACCATTTTTCAGCAAGCTTTTCATCACCAATCTCGTCGATTAACTTATATTTCAAAGCCATGTCGCCAGTAAAAATCTGACCATTTGAAATAAATTCAAGATCTGAACCGGTTATCCCCCTTGAATCCGAAACAATTTCTTTAAACAAACTATGCATGCTAGCTATAATATTTTTTTCCATTGCAATAATTTCATCTGAAGGCTTCTCAAATGGATGTGGCGAACCCTTTATTGGACTTGTTTTTACGTAATGTGCAGATACCCCAATTTTTTTTGCAAGCTCTGTTATCTCATAACTTTGAGTATAAACCCCGATTGAACCGGTTATGGTACTTCTCATTGCAAAAATCCTCCTTGCTGCCATTGAAATCATATACCCACCTGATGCAGCAACACTTTCCATGCAAACAACTAATGGCTTTTCTTTGTTTATCTCGGCAAGCAATCTGTATATTTTTTCACTCGGCTCAACCGATCCACCCGGCGAATCAACGCTTAAAATCACTGCTTTTATACTTTTATTATCCCTTATTTTTCTTAAAGATTCGTATAAGCCAGCATCTTTCGTTATAACTCCATCAATTGTTACATGAGCTATATATCCAAATGAATTTTCATAGTCTGGCATTACTATTTTAGATTTATCTTTCAAATTTGAGCAAAAAAACAAACAAATAAAAATAATCAACAACAAAACAATGAATCGTGTTCTGAACTTTTTTGCGATATTTACATGATTTGATAACAACATAAAGTCGTTTTCAGATAAATTTGATATATTTAAATCACTTTTTGGTAAAACAAAAAAATTAACGAATTTAGAAATGGCTATTGATTTTATTTTTTTAAGCTTTGGATAAACTTTTGCATCCAAAAAAGCAAAATATCTATTATCAATCCTCCGACATTTCAACAAAATATCCTTCAAAATCGGAACTTTTCTCATTATGTCGCGAGCTTTTTTAATTGGACTTAGGATAACATTAGTTAGTTTCAACATATTTATCAAAATTACCGCTTTCAAACATTTTATATATTTCTAAATATTCATCAGGAAATCTCAATTCTGATTTCGAAACTTTGGCTATATTAATCCAAGAATTTCCGGATATCTCATCTTTAAACTTATGTTCGTGATTAATTTCCTTCTGAGAGTCATCAATTTTACACAAAAAAAGTATAAAGCCATTTTCCATTTCTTTCACCAAAGAAACAACTTCAACCTTAATCCCAATTTCTTCCAATGTCTCTCTTTCTGCTGTAGCAATAGCATTTTCGCCAGATTCCATGGTACCCCCAGGCATTGAAAATTTTCCGGTTTTTGCATTTTTTACCATTAAAAATTCACCGCTTTTGCTTGCAATAACACAACCGGAATTGGCAGATTTTGCTTTAATATACTCCGAAACATCAGATTTGTCCTTTTTACTGTTGTAGTAAAAACTCCCAAAAATTGAGAGAGAAACCAAGGTTAAAAATAAAACTAATTTCACGCAAATACAAAATCTACACAAACATTACATCTAAAATTTAAAAGTCAAGTCAGTAATAAGATATTATTGTTTTTTTTGCCAAACTTTTTGTGTCACAACCAGCTTTTTCATCACATGATATATCGGGAATAACTCCAATTTTATCAATTTTTACTCCGTTTGGACCAAAATATTCAGCAATTGTTAATTTTACTGCAGCTCCTTTTATCGATTGTAATTCAAAAATATCCTGCACCGTTCCTTTTCCAAAACTCTTGCTGCCAATTACTTTTCCACGCTTATTTTCTTTAATTGCAGAGGCTAATATCTCAGATCCGGATGCACTTCCTTCGTTAATAATTATTACAATTGGAGTTTTTTTATAAAAATCATAATAATCATGCCCATTTGCACCGTAAATGTAGG
>CANDYN010000012.1 GCA_947424985.1 Rickettsiales bacterium
CGTCTTAAATCCAAAAACCTATATTTCAAACGAATTTCCTCCCCAACGTTTTCATCAGAATTAACTTGAAAGGGTAAAACCTCGGAAATACTTTCAACTTTAACACCACTTAATAAAACCTCAATTTCTCCAGTTGGAATAGCTTTATTTATCGCATCTTCTGAGCGTTTTACAACCTTTCCCGAGATTGAAATTACCGATTCATTTGAAATTTTCGCCAAATCATCTATTTTTAAAGAACATAGCTGTTCATCAAGCACCAATTGAGTTATTCCATAATGATCACGAAGATCAATAAATAAAACCCCACCATGATTTCTTTTATTATGCACCCAGCCCGAAAGATTTATTTCTTCACCAGCATTTTTCACTGAAATTTCCCCACATGTATAGCTTCTATATTTAGACTTAATCAAGTTAAAATTAAATTGCTTTAAAGCAAAACATGAAAAAAATATTAGTCAAACAAAAAAATATTCAAACATGAACGTAAACTGCATCAAGAAAAATATTATTCGATATTTGGCTCAACCAACTTAGCTAAATACTGCAAAGACTGCTGCCAACCAACATAGCATTGCTCCAAAGGAATTGCGCTAGGTATATTTTCCTGGGTTATCATCAAATCCGTTCCACATGATACTTTTTTTAGTATAACAGTCGTTTTTAGTGTTCCGGGAAGATTTGGATCGTCAAAGGTATCGGTATATACCATTTTTTCATTCAGTACAAGCTCTAAATATTCACCACCAAAAGAATGAGATTGTCCAGTTGTGAAATTCTTAAAAGATGCTCTAAATTTACCACCAACTTTAGCATCAAGACTATGAACCGTACATACAAAACCATCTGGTGCTATCCAACGAGATAGTGCATCACTTTCTGTAAATGCACGATAAACTTTTTCAGGCGAAGCTAAAAGGATACGATGTAAATGCACTGAGTTGGCAGCCATAGATAAAATATATGATGCTAGATTTATATGTAATAAAGAATAAAACGCAAGCAAAAAATAATTATATACTTTTTGATTTTACATCAAAACAAATCCTCAAGTCTCGTATTTTCATCAAAAGTTTCGGCAATAATTGCGTTTCTAATTGCAGTCATCAGATCTTGATAAAAAGTAATATTATGTATCGTCATCAGGCTTGCGACAAGGATTTCACCATTTTTAAATAAGTGATTTAAGTATCTAAGTGAGTGGTTTTTACAAGTATAACATAAACATTTTTCATCAAGTGGTGCGTCAAGATCAGCATATTTTGCGTTTTTTATTTTAATCTCACCATTTCTTGTATATGCCAAACCATTTCTTGCAACCCTTGTCGGTAATACGCAATCAAACATATCAATTCCGCGCGCAACAGCCTTGATTAAATCATCAGGCTTTCCAACGCCCATTAGATATCTTGGCTTATCTTGCGGCAAAAACGGAATCGTAAAATCAAGAGTCTTTAGCATATTTTCCTGTCCTTCACCAACAGCAAGCCCACCTATTGCATAGCCGTCAAAACCAATATCAATCAAATTTTTAGCTGAAATCTCACGTAAATCCTCAAAAGTTGAACCCTGTACAATTCCAAAAAGCCCGTATCCATCGCGTTTTATATACGAATCTTTTGATCTTTTTGCCCACCTTAAGGATAATTCCATAGATTTTTTTGCTTTTGCATAAGTAATTGGAAAAGCGGGACACTCGTCAAAGATCATGGTAATATCGCTTCCTATCTTATGTTGAATATCCATAGATCGCTCAGGAGTTAGCATATATGCTGTTCCGTCAATATGTGAACGAAATTTTACGCCTTCTTCGGTTAACTTTCGAATTCCCGCAAGGGACATAACCTGAAACCCACCTGAGTCGGTCAATATCGGCTTTTTCCAATTCATAAACTTATGTAATCCGCCAAATTTTTCCATTCTTTCTTCGCCCGGTCTTAACATTAGATGATATGTGTTCCCCAAAATTATCTGACTTCCTGTTGATTCGATCATTTCGTTTGTCAAACCTTTAATACTTCCCGCTGTTCCAACGGGCATAAAAACCGGAGTTTGAACCTCCCCATGTGCAAGTTTTAACTTTGTAACCCTTGCTTTTTTATATTCTTTTTCAACTTTAAATTCAAAACTCATAATAAATCTTTTTGCAAACCAAAACATAGAAAAAATAAAAATCTATAAAAATCGCTTCACAGCCAAGTAAAGCAAAATTATTAAGTTTAAAATTAAAATAATAAAATCATCTGATACTTGATTAAAAAAAAATACTATAAAGTAAAATATAGCTTTGGTACTGAGTTTGGGGTAAAATAATCAAATTAAAGTTAAGAAGGAAAATAAATTTTTTGACAAATAGATACTTTACAGATATAAAATAATAGTTATTTTATTAAAATTATGTCAAACAACTACAATTCTGACAACAACAATCCAAACGTTAACAATGAATGGAATGATAACAAGCCAAAAAACATTGGAGCAATGATGGAAGAGTCTAACAGCAAGGCTTACTCTGGCAAAGGAAGAAACGATTATGAAAGTTTCAGTGAGTATAAAAATGATCCAAGGGAAAAATATTCTGCGCAACCAGATGAATACGAATCCGAGAATAGTGATTATAACTATAATTCTGAAGATTCTGAAGAATCTGAAGAAAGCAGTAAAGATGCACGAAAAGAAAACATGGCTGCTCCAAAAATAACAACGAAAGAACCATCTACACCAAAACAGCCAAGCAAACAGCCATCTTGGACAGAGGCTGAACCAAAAAAACCAACAAAAGAGGCTGAGTTTGAAAAGCTACACCAAAGAATGGAAACATTGGAAGCAAGAATGTTGGACCATGAAAAAACAGCAGCAAACATGAACTCGCAGCAGCAAAATGCACAACAAAAAAACAACATAGCGACATTTGGCAATAGCAATAACAGCAAAAACTATGAAATGCAAAATCAGCAAAATCAAAATGCCTCATCTCAAAAGTTTGCTAGCATGGGACAAAACAGATCACAACAAAGCTTTAGTAATCAAAGAAACAATGATTCACAAAACCAACAAAGCTCATATTCTTCGAAACAACAACCGTCATTATCATCACCCTACGCCGCTGCAAAACAACAACAGCAACAGTATGGCAATAGCAATGCTAGTAATTTAACAGCAGCAGGGCAACGTAATTACCTAAAAGCTGCTAACAACAAATCATCTCAGTACAGCAGATAATATAAAATTATTTTTATATTTCCAATTAATCTTATGCCAATTGAGTATTTCATTCGTTAAACATTTAACGTTTGAATTCACGATTGGCATGATTTCTTTAGCAACCGATGCAAGGAAATGTCAAGTTATAATAAAAAATAATTTTAACAAATTGCTTGACAACTAAATTTTTTGTAACTATAAATAGTAGTTATTTAATTTAAAGATTATGGCAAACGAAGACAATTCAAAAATAATAAATATGAAGATAGGCACAATGAATATGGAAGTTGACCTGTCGGATGTTAGTGACCCAGCGTTTCACATTTTAAGCAATTCTGGAAACTTTAAACGCTGGATGGGTGCGAGGGGATATGATCCGACTATTCAATTGACTCCATCAGAGACACGAGAGGCTTATAGTCAATTTAAGGAAGATGCATCCATAGATGCAAAAATTCCAATAGATAAAAACAATGCGAATGAAAAGTATGTAAGTTACGAAGAGCCATGGATAACGCTCGCTAAATTAAGAAACAGTGATCCCCAAAAACACGAAGAGGTAATAAAAATAATGAAAGCTGATGCAGCAGAAAGGGCAGGATTTGAAAATGTTAAACCTGGACTACAGTCAAATTCACAAATACAAAAAAGCGATAGTCAAAGTACCCTAGCATCGTCCATCAATAGCAATGCAGTTAAAAGTGACCCACAAACACAGAAAGCGGCAAGTAGTATAGCTCAGGAAATTCAAAATATAAGACAACAGTCATATGCATCTCAGCAAAAAACAGATGTCAGCAAACAACAGGTAGCAGGAAAATCATTTTATACAGCAGCAAAACAACAGCAATATGCTAGCACAGGTCGCAACAAATTACCAAGCATAAAGGCACCAACGCCAACGTTTACTCAAAAGCTAACGGCAAAGAGTTCTTCGGTATCTGGAAATAAAATAGGATAGCAAATCAACACAAAACCCTTGCTTTTTATTTTTTAGGTTTTATATTTCGTTGCATTTATTTGAAATATGCCAATTGAACTTTTAATGCCCGCGCTTTCCCCAACCATGACCGAAGGAACGCTTGCGACTTGGAATAAAAAAGAAGGGGACGCGATTAAATCGGGAGATTTACTTGCTGAAATCGAAACAGACAAGGCAATAATGGAAATTGAATCAACTGAGAATGGAACGATTGGAAAAATATTGGTTAAAGCCGGAGCAAAAGGTGTTAAAATTAATACAATTATTGCTTTAATACTAAAAAAAGGTGAAACAGTTGCAGATCTTGAAAATTTTAAACCAAAACTTGGATTTTTCCATTCTGAATCGGGCGATGTAAAACCAGCACAAAATATGGAAGAAGTTGCAAAAACAGCTGCACCCGAAGCAACAAAATCAATACAAAATATTCAAAAAAATGATGATAGAATTTTTGCAAGCCCACTAGCTAAAAGAGTTGCCGAACAAAAAGGTGTAAATGTATGTGAAATACAAGGTAGTGGACCCCATGGAAGGGTAATTAAGTCAGACGTAGACTCGTTTTCACCAAGCATGCAAGCTGCGGCTTCATCATTCGGAAGAAATGCGATTGAATATAAAGATATGCAAGTTTCAACAATGCGTTCAGTTATCGCTTCAAGACTTCTTGAGTCAAAACAAAATATTCCACATTTTTATCTCGATGCAGATTGTAACGTTGATAATTTACTAAAAGCACGCGAGTTTATTAATTCACAAGCACCAAAAAAAGATGGAAAACCTGCGTATAAAGTTTCAGTTAACGATATAATCGTAAAATGTACAGCAATTGCGATACGTAATAAACCGTTTGTAAATTGCTCTTGGATGAAAGATGCAATAAGACAGTATAGCAATATAGATATCTCAGTCGCAGTTTCAATTCCCGATGGACTGATAACTCCAATCGTAAAAAACGCCGATCAAAAAGGTGTTTTACAGATTTCAAGCGAAATAAAAGACTTAGCTGCAAGAGCAAAAACCGGTGGATTAAAACCGGAAGAGTTTCAAGGTGGTGGATTTTCTATTTCAAATCTTGGAATGTACGGAGTTAAAAATTTCCATGCAATTGTCAACCCGCCTCAATCTTGTATTTTAGCTGTTGGAACAACAGAGGAAAAACCAATAGTGAAAAATAGAGAAATTTCCGTTGCAAATATAATGACAATCTCGATTTCAGTTGATCACAGATCAATCGATGGAGCAAAAGCTGCTGAGTTTTTATCCGAACTTAAGGCGATAATTGAAAATCCTGTTCTTGCGATATTGTGATAAAAATCACAACATTATAGATTTTTAAACAATGAATAGGAACGTACCGCAAGATAACGGATTCACTGATTTGCAAGAACTTAGATATATCGACTCACTTACAAGATCAGAAGGGTATTTTGATAATGGTAAAACCGAAGGAGAGTATATCAATGCCATTAAAAATAATGAACTATATTTAAGCCATATCCCGCCTGCAAAAAGAACGCAAAAAGTATGTGAAACGGCGATAAACACTAGAAATATTCGCAATGGACTAAAAGATGTTCCGTTTAATTTGAGAACATGGCAAATGTGCGTTAATGCTTTTAATATCAATAGTTTTAATATATATGATGTTCCAGAAAAATTTATAAAATACATCGCATATGAGACGTTACAAAACAAAACATCCAAATCATTCAATAAAATAATAAAATTTAATAATCTTACAGAAAAAGACAATATACCACCAAGTTTGAAAATTACCCAAAAAACATACAATAAATATAACAAATATCCAAATGAGTTAAAGAAAAACTCTCTCCAACTGCACAGCATGAACAAACAATATTCACTTTATTCAACAATAAAAGATGACGATAAATATATATTTACTCAACCCAAGATGGAAAAAAGAATGCAAAATCTTATTTGGACATTAAAGGAAAGGAAAAAGATAGAGAGTAGCGGCATTGAAAGATACACAGAACTTTTTTCACGCTAAACCCTCAACATAGCAGATTGAATTTCACGAAGTAAATCACGAAGACTCGATGCTTTTTCAAACTCAAGATTTTGTGCAGCTTTTTTCATGTCTTTTTTTGTTCTTTCAATCAAAGACTCAATCTGCTTTCGAGTAAGAGATGAAACATCGATCTCATTTTGTTCAAGCATTTCATCTTTTTGGTTTGAAAGCAATTCCTCAAATGGATTTTCAAAAGTTTTTATTATGGTTGTTGGGATAATTCCATGTTTCTCGTTATGCGCAATTTGAATCGTTCTTCGTCTTTCAGTTTCAGATAAAGCCTTTTCCATCGATTTTGTAATTTTGTTTGCATATAAAATTACACGCCCCTCGCTATTTCTTGCCGCTCGCCCGATCAGCTGAATAAGCGAAGTTTCGGAACGCAAAAACCCCTCTTTATCGGCATCCATTATCGCAACCAAGCCACATTCGGGAATATCAATCCCCTCACGAAGCAAGTTCACGCCAACTAAAACATCAAATCTCCCAAGACGAAAGCCGTGTATTATCGATATTCTTTCAAGTGTTTCAACTTCCGAGTGAATATATGTCGATTTGATACCAACTTCGCCCAAATACTCATTTAGCTTCTCTGCCATTTTTTTCGTTAAAGTCGTTATGATTACTCGTAACTTTTTAGCGATAATTTTTCGACATTCAGCAATTACATCGTCGACCTGAGTTTCAGCGCTACGAATTTCACAAACCGGATCAAGCAATCCCGTTGGCCTAATCACCTGCGATATTACCTCATGATTTGCCTCTTTTAGCTCAAATTCCGCTGGGGTTGCCGAAACATAAATCGTTTGAGGTTTAATTTTGTACCACTCGTCAAACGTCATGGGACGATTATCAAGAGCGGAAATCAAACGAAAACCGTGATCAACAAGATTTGTTTTTCTCGCGCGGTCTCCGGCATACATCGCTCTTATTTGTGGAACAGAAACATGACTTTCATCCATAACCAAGATTGCATCTTTTGGCATATACTCAAAAAGCGTTGGGGGAGGGGAGCCAGCCGGGCGTCCGGTTAGGTATCGAGAATAGTTTTCAATTCCCTTACAAAACCCAATTTCAGACATCATCTCAAGATCATATTTTACTCTTTGCATAATCCGTTCCGCTTCAACAAACTTTCCTTCATTTAAAAATTCCTTATGTCGAAGTTCCATTTCCTCTAAAATTGTCGGTATTTGATTTTTAACCACCTCAATCGGCGTTGCATAGTGACTATTGGGGTATATTTTCACTAAATTTAGTTCTTGTATTTTTTGCATAGTTAAGCTATCAACTTCAAAAATCGACTCGATCGTATTTCCAAAATATTCAATTCTTATCGCAGTTTTTTCACAATATGAGGGAAATATTTCAACAATATCACCACGAACACGAAATTTTCCACGAGAAAAGTCTATTTCATTTCTTTCATACTGAAGTTTTATTAAGGTCTGAAAAAGATTATCCATTTTAAATTCAACGTTTTTTTCAAGCTCAATGACCATTCTTCCGTAAGTATCCGGCGAACCTATTCCGTAAATACTTGAAACTGATGCAACCAAAATTACGTCGCGTCGCTCAATTAATGACCTCGTTGCGGAGTGCCTAAGTCTTTCAATATCATCGTTTGTAACGGCATCTTTTTCGATATATGTATCACTTTTTGGTAAATATGCTTCAGGCTGATAATAATCGTAATATGAAACGAAATATTCAACTGCATTTTCAGGAAAAAATTCTTTCATTTCGGCGTAAAGCTGAGCTGCTAAAGTTTTATTGTGTGCCATTATTATTGTCGGACGAGAAAATTTTTGAATTACATTTGCAATTGTAAAGGTTTTCCCCGAACCCGTAACCCCAAGCAAAACCTGACTATCCTTACCGCTTTCAACGCCATTAATAAGGCTTTCGATCGCCTTGATTTGATCTCCAGCCGGTTTATATTTTGAACTTAGTTTAAAAATACTCAATAGAAAAATAAATATACTCTTAAGTAGATATAAGAATTAATAAAAGTCAAGAGGGTTAAATTTCAAGGCTTTTTTGCCTCTTTGGTATTCTGTTTATTGCATTAGCTCTGTAACAAGGCTGTTGCCCTTGCTTCATTGGATCAAATTTTATAAATCCTTCTTTTTCAATCAACATATTCCTGTAACTATCGTATTGTTGCAAATTTCTTATTGAATCATTTTTATCATATCTTGTGTTGCTTTTCGGACGTATACGCCCTTTTATTGATAACATTTTCGGGTTACAATAAAACAAGAAATCAATATCATAGAAAGGCTGAAAAGTTTTCCGTAATGTCCTATCTTCATCGTTAAAATTACCTCCACGGTATCTAGCATTATATTCTCGACGAAAACGATCAAGTGTGCTGTCTAATTCATCTTGACACCGTCTTACCATGTCTGTATTCTTGTTTACCAAAATATGAGAAAGTAGAAACGGTAATCCTCTTTTTTGCTCCATTCTATTTCAAAAATATCATAATACTAATTCCGACAGCCATAATTGAACCAAGCTTTACGATCATTTCAAGCTTTACCTTTTCAATGTCATCTCTAAACCTATCAATGATTGGAGTAATTCGATCCTCAATAACATCATCCATTGTTGAAACTTGCGTAATAGCCTGTTCACGTGTAAAACCAGATTTTTCGAGCCTTTCCACTTCACTAAATATTTTTGCTATATTCATATAACTTATACCACTGTTGCGTGAATTATAACCTTGTGTTTTTAATTTTCAAGCAAATTTTTGACACAACAAAGCTATAAATATGAAATAAAACTTGAAAATAATCTTTTTATATTAATATTTGTTTGATTTATTGAAATATTTTGGAAAATAACCCAAAGCATATAGCATTTATAATGGATGGAAATAGAAGATGGGCAAAGAAAAAATTCCTTCCAGTAAAACTTGGGCATCAAAAAGGCGCTGAAAATATTAAAAAAATATGTGAATATTTACACGAAATAAAAATTCCCTATGTAACGTTTTATGCCTTTTCAACGGAAAACTGGAAGAGGGGGGGTGATCAAGTGGATGAACTTTTTGATTTAATGAGAAAATATATCAACAATGATCTTGAAAATATGAAAAAAGATGAACGATTTTGTCTAAATATCATAGGGGATATCGAAAAAATGCCGGAGGATATAAAAAATGCTTTACTTGAAATAAAAAACTCCTTTTTGCCCAATGAAAATAAGCTAAATGTTACTTTTGCAATAAATTATGGCTCACTTGATGAAGTAAATCGTGCCATAAATAGGATTATCACAGAAAGAAAAGGTGAAATATCCGGTGAAGAAATTTTCCAATATCTTGATACAAAAAATATCCCAAATCCAGATGTAATCATAAGAACTGGTGGTGAAAAACGTCTTAGTAACTTCCTTTTATTGCAATCTAGCTATGCTGAAATTTACTTTCGTGATGAGCTTTGGCCAGATTTTTCAAAAAATGACTTGAATATAATATTATTATCCTTTATAAACACAAACAGGAACCACGGAGCTTAATTTTTAAATATATGGCAAACTTTATTAAATTTTATACAAACATAATATCTCAGGCATGGAAAATGATTGATAGTATATCAAAAATGATCAGTAAAAATATCAAAGGCGATACCGAACTTCAAGTAAGAATAAAAACTGCTGCCATATTCGGTTTTATCTTTCTTGTATGTCTTTTATCCGGTGGATTTTTAACTAATCTTCTGTTCATTTTGATTGCAATTATAGTATTTTATGAGTTCTCTCAAATTATTTCAGTCAATAAACAAAATCAAACCCTGTATAAAAGACAACTAATCTTGGCAACAATATACTCTGCAATTCCATTTGCGTGTATACTTGCAGTAAATCAAACAAGAAATGGAAACTCGCTGATTTTCTGGTTTTTCTGTGTAATTTGGGCAACTGATTCAGGAGCATATTTTATTGGTAGATATTTTGGTGGAAAGAAATTAATTCCAACAATAAGCGCTGGAAAAACTGTTTCTGGTGCAATTGGCGGACTTTTGTCTGCTTTTGTCGCTGGATTTTTACTGGCGTTTTTAGCTATACACACAGAACTTTTAAATGTTGGAATGATCTCACTTGGGTTTATCGCAATCATAATATCGGTCGCGTCTCAAGCAAGCGATGCACTTGAATCTTATATAAAAAGAATTTTTAAGATAAAAGATAGTGGAACTATTTTACCCGGACACGGTGGCATGATGGATAGAATGGATAGTGTAACTCTTGCTGCTCCCATATTTCTATTGATTATCAAGAAATTTGGAATATAAGCATGCTTGAAAAAATTATCGATAAAGTCCAGAGTTTCAACTTTTCAAATATTAAACTCGCAATCGTTTACGGTGGTGAGTTTGAGGAATCCGATGTATCAAGAATGTCGTTTTTATCAATAGCCAATACACTCAAGGCTAACGACTTTGCCAAAATAGATACAATAGAATATAGCGATAGGTTAATTTATGATCTTGAAAAGGCAAATCCCGATATAGTTTTCAATGCAATGCATGGAGAGTTTGGCGAAGATGGAGGCTTGCCTGCAATTTGTAATTTTTTACGCATAAAACATACCCACAGCGGAGTTTTCACGTCCAGCCTTGGAATGCAAAAAGATCTATGTAAAACAATTTTTAAAGATGCTGGAATTGAAATTGCAAAAAGTATAACACTTGAAAAAAAAGACTTAAATGAAGATTTTTTACACAACATCTTTAATAGACTAGAAACTGATAAATTTATTTTAAAACCAAATGACGGCGGATCTTCGATTGGAATTTCTATAATTGAAAAAGGCGAAAAAATGAACATAGGTGTTTCACTTAATTGCAAATCCGAAAAATTTTTAGCCGAAGAATTTATCGAAGGAAATGATTTTTGTGTTCCGGTTTTGCTATCTCGTCCACTTGGAATTTTAGAACTTTCACCAAAAGACGGATTTTATGATTACGAAAATAAATATACAGCTGGAAAAACTGAACACATATTCCCGGCTCGAGTGCCAGATGAAATATCAGAAAAAATGTTGAAATATGCAAAGATTGCACATGAAATATTTGGATGTAAAACAATTTCAAGATCTGATTTCAGGTTCGATAAAAACACAGGCAAGATGTCAATGTCGGAAATCAATACCCACCCAGGCTTTACCGCAACATCAATCTATCCGGAGGTTGCACTTTACAACGGAATTAATTTTGAAACCTTGCTGAAAATTATAATATATGATGGATATTTCGGGTAAATATAAGCATGAATCACTTATTTTTATCAAATTAAAAAGACATACAAGACGAATAAAGGACTTGGCAATGAATTTAATGTTAATATCTTCAATTTGTTTTTCGATTTTTGTAATACATAAAAAACAAAAAAATATGTCATTAATCGCAGATATTTTTTTTCAAATTGCAAATAATTTTTCAAATGGATTAAATATAATTAGCAATTCAACGTACCAAGATAGTAAAATAAAAATACTGGAAACAGAGCATATATCGAAAATAACAATCCAAAACATCATAGCTTCAGCAAAAAAACAAGCAGAGCAACACTCGGAATCAGTAATACAGATAATAAAAAATGAAATTCTTGCAATACCTTTTGCAAAGCATGTAGTTATTAAAAAGAGAGAATTTCGATCAATTGAAATCCAAATAGTTGAGCGAAATATAGCGGCATATTCAAAAGATGTCTTTTCAAAGCAAATATACATAATAGACGACACAGGAGAGCTTTCTCGTTGCGAAAATTGCAAAATATCAAGCGAAGAATTCCCTTATATTGAAAATTTCTCATCCGAAGACGTAGATTTTTTCAATTCCCTTGCTCAGTCAATAAGACAAAATTGTCCACAAATGCTAACAAACATCGCAAAATATACAAATATTTCAAGCAGAAGATGGGATGTTACGCTTAAAAATGATGTAAAAATAATGCTTCCAAATAGTTTTACCGATGAAGATTTTCAAAAAATTTGCATCGTATGCGACAAACAACTCGAGATCTTCTCGGGTAAAAATTCTACAATTCAATATATAGACGCACGAGTTCAAGATAGGATTTATTATAAGCCAAAATGATAAAAAAATTGCTTATAATCGATACTTATGGAATATTATTTCGCTCATATTACGCAATTAGCTATAAAATTTTATCAAAAGATGGAGTTAATCTAAATGCTGTTTTCGGTCTTTTAAATTCAGTTTTACAGATTTTTGATACAGTTGAACATACACACTTAATTTTCGCTCTAGACGCAGGAGGGAAAGGGAAGAGGCACGAACTTTTCCCTGATTACAAAGCAAATCGCTTGGCATGCCCTGAAGACCTCATTCCTCAATTTGATATTTTGGACGAAATGCTAAATGCAATGGGTATTTTTTCCGAAAGAAAAATTGGACTTGAGGCGGACGATATAATAAATACATACGCAAAAACCGCAAAAGAACATGGGATGGGCTCGATAATTACTACGTTTGATAAAGATTTATCTCAACTGGTTTCGGATAACATTTGCGTTTTCAATCCAAAATTAAAAGCTTTTTTACACCATGAGCAAGTTTTAAAAAGCTTTGGAGTGAACCCCGATAAAATAGCAGACTTTCTAGCTTTAACGGGTGACGCGGTTGATAATATACCCGGTGTTTTCGGAATTGGCCCAAAGAAAGCAGTTGATTTAATTCAAAAATATGGCAATATAGCACAAATTTACGAGAATATTGAGAATATATCAGAGGGGAAATTGAAAAATGATTTAGTTTCAGGAAAAGAGAGTGCATTTTTATCTTTAAAGCTTGCAGAGCTGATATTTGACGAAAAAATTGCAAAAAACTTTGACGAAAGTAAGCTAGTTAAGTTCGATAAAAAAGACATACGCGATGAATTTGTTAAATTTTTACATAAATATAGTTTCAACTCAACAATAAAAAAATTAAACCTTGAAAATTATAAAATTGATGATAAATTAGAATTGAAACAGGGTACATTATTCTAAAATGCATTTTTTAAAACGAGATAAAAATGGAGAAATAAGGGTTTTTAATAAGCGTAAAATCGTCATTGCCATATATTTTGTCATTTTAACTGTGGTTTTTGCAGCTTCCTCGTTCAGTGCAAATTTCTTCGTCGTTCTTTGCTCATCTTTTGCTCTTATATTTTCGATTTTATTGGCATTCTTTTTGGAATATATAAACAAAAAATATAAATCTTGACAAGTACGAATATATCCCTATACTGGGACGTAGTTTTTATAAAATGTGGAAGATGGCAACGGGGGGTTAGGTGAAAATACTAAATTGATTGACTTACTAAATAAAAAAATAATTCCGGAAGAATTAATGGAAATGGAATTGGAAAAAGTTGAACTTCATAAAAAGCTAAATGAATCATTGAAGTATGATTACGGTAAAATGATAAATGAACACTTAACCATGGCTAATGGTAACACCGATGTGCGAGACTTCCTTAAAAGCATCTTTGGTAACAACAAAATTCCAGAGAATTGTGCCATCTATGATTCAAATGAAAACAGATGTCCAGCATTAATAAAAATTGGCAATTTAATGATTATTGGACGCAGTGGAGGAGAGGGTTTTACTTCAATGCAAATGTATAACATTAAACAAAACAAGGTAATCGAACAAAATTTAATTGCAGGAAGTAGCAAAAGCAACAACATAGCAGGCTTTACAGATTTATTTAATTTCGATGGCGGAGCAACTTTGGCACGCCATAGAAGGCTAAACAGCGACCCAGATAAAAAACTTTTTTTGGAGTCAATTAAAGAACAAATTTTGCAAACTTATGATAGCAAAGCACCCGCTAAATTTACACAAACTCAAGAAAAATTATTAGCAGAGTTAAGCGAAATGGAGAAAAGTTTGTCATCGATTGTAAAAACTTTCCCTGTTAGGGAAAACGGCAGGGGAGTATTTTCAAGCAATTACCTTACAGCAAAAAACAGCTGCATTGAATCATTTGAAAAACAGCGCAAGCGAATCATTCAGTCAGATAGCTCGTATGAAAAAATTAAACATCAAATTGAAACTCGGAGTAATTTCGAAAAAAACAAAACAGTAATGATTAATAATTTTGTTTCCCTAGCAAGCCTTGCAAAGAACGATATAGCAAAAGAAGGCTACGATGAATTGGCAACTAAAGCTCATTATAGAAATTTATTTGGTAACTCTTTGAGTGATGCAATGATTAATACCTTAAGTCTTGCAGAGAGCGAGGCGATAAGGGATCGCAATAAATTAGCAACTAAGCATGAAAATTTAATAAATAACGCAGTTAAAGGGCTTGAAAAGAGAAACTTACTTGGTAAATCTTTGGATAAAATAAATGGGAGTAGTGCCAATACCTCCGGAGCACTTAAACTTGCCATTATCAATAAAATAGTTGAAAAATCTACATTACCTGAAAACTTAAAGGTAGAAATGATAAAAAATCCCGATGATATCGCTATGCAGACAATATTCATCATAGATAATGCAAGAATGGATAAAGTAGCGGGAAAAATCGATGACTTCGAGTATAGTGAAATAATTAAAAACAGCAATAGCATTGCACGCCTAAAACACGATAATAAATTAGGAAGTGTGCTAGAAAAAATAATAAAAATTAAAAAAGAAAATAGCAATACGATTATACCAAATTCTTTTAAAGATAGAGTTCTAGAGGGAATTATTTCAAATAATGAGAATAAAGACGCCAACGGATACAGTCTTGAAGCTAAAATGTTGCTTTTACAAAAATTAAACCTGCAAAACGAAACCCCCGTAAATGAGAAACTTTTTGTTAATCTTAGAAAAGATATAAGATCAAAGCTTAGCGAAGATGTAGCTTCAAAGCCTAGCGAAGAAGGATTTTTTAAAATACTTAGAGCTACTATAAAAACAGAGGAAGCTAGAAGTGTCTTCTTTGACAAACTATTCACGGAGTTTAAGGAAAAAGAGCCTAATGGTAAAATAATTGACAATATATATGGAAATAATGGACTTTATCGCAATAACCATTGCATCAAGATTAGGCTTCCTAAAATCGATCATCAACATCACCAAAAGCGCCTTGTCGACTCTTTGTCTATTGCAAAACAAAACAATAATGCCATTACTACTTAATTAAATTTGACTATTAAAAAAGCTTTTGTATTGTAAAGGGAAAGCATCCGTAGCTCAATTGGATAGAGCATTGCCTTCCGGTGGCAAAGGTTAGGGGTTCAAGTCCCTTCGGATGCACCAATCTTCAAATCTGAAAAAAATCATGAATGGCTTTTGCTGATTTTTTATTAACCCCATCAACCCTCTCAAGCTCATCTATGCTAGCTTTTGAAATCAAATCAACCGAGCCAAAATGACGCAATAAATTTATCTTTCTTACCTTACCTATTCCGGAAATTTCATCCAACACTGATTTTGATATATCTTTATCTCGTTTTTTTCTATGTGAAGTAATCGCAAACCTATGGACTTCATCGCGAATTTTCTGTAAATAATAAATTAGCTCGGATTTTCGTTCAATAAAAATATTTTTCAAGTCCTTTGTATGAAAAAACTCATTTCCGGCATTCCTATCAACCCCCTTTGAAACACAAATAAAATCAATATCAAGCTTAGCCTTGGAAAGTGCGTTTACTACGGTTGATACATGTCCTGACCCACCGTCGATTATCCATAAATCCGGAACTTTATCAAAATCCTGCTTCGCAATCAATTCTTTTATTGTCATTGCTCTTCTATAAAGCATATCGTGCATCATTTCATAATCATCCATCTGATTTATCGATTTATCAAAGTTATATTTTCGATATGTGGACTTATCAAAGCCGAACTCTGTCAAGGAAATCATAGCACCAACAGCATATTCTCCGGAAATATGACTATTATCAAAAAGCTCAATTCGTTTTGGAGTTTTTGACAAATTAAAAGTTTTTGCAATTTTTTCCATAAAATCTTTATTAATTTCAGATTGCTCAAACCTTGTATTCATCGAATTTTTTGCATTATTATTTGCAAAATCCATAATTTTTTTTATTCGTTCACTTTTTGGCTTTTCAATCTTAGTATTTAAAATTTTCTCAAGGCCTTCAAGATGATTTATATCAAAATCAACATATATGATGCTTGGAGGAGAATTTTCGGTATAAAATTGATGAATAAATTGATAAAAAATTTCCTCTTTTTCAAAATCTCCAAGTGGTAAAAAATATGCTTTGTTTCCACAATTATACCCATCTCGTATAAAAAAAACTTGAATGCAAACTGTATTATTTTGAACTTCAATGCCCAAGACATCCATATTGTCATTTTCCAGAATTTCGATTTTATCTGACATTTGTATTTTTGACAGAGCTATTATTTTATCTCGAACGACTGCTGCCCGCTCAAATTCCATCTCAACTGAAAATCTTTCCATCTGATCCGAAAGCGATTTTTGCACATCACCTGTCTTACCTTTTAAAAATTTTATTGCGTTCTGAACTTGCTTTCTATATTCCACTTGCGAAACGAGACCAAC
>CANDYN010000013.1 GCA_947424985.1 Rickettsiales bacterium
GAGCTTTTTTCCATAAAGCATAGTTTTTACAATTTCAGAATCAACGCCAACCGACGGAATTGTTCGATCTCCCGATGGATTGGACGAAAATTGTTTTCCGTCAATACTAATCCCGATTTGACTTGAGGTTTTAAAATTAAAACCCATTGAAATATTTATTCCTTGTTTTTGTCGATTCCAATAAATTACCATTAAATAGGCATCACGAGCATCTTTATGATTCCCAACTTTTGCAAAAGGACGTGCAACCGCATAACAAATTTTTCGCCCGTCAAGATCTCCAGTTAAAATATTCCACCTACCAATTGTTTGTTTTAAAGACGGTATTTTACTGGATTCCAAGACATTTCCTTCGCTATCTGTAAACATGTCTTTTATGCTATTATCATCGGATATTTCCTCATCTGCAAGTGGATTTGCTTTTCCAATAATTTCACTCGTTGCCTCCAAACCTGAGATATTATTTTTCACAGCAACCTCAATCTTTGCAAAAGAGTTTGTCGAAAATATAAATACAAATACGATAAATAGTAGGCTTTTCATAATCATAAAATCTTAACCCAAGCATTATTTTGTCTTGCAAAAAATTTAAACTCGTTAAATTTTTTATCAATATTTTTTTCCTGCATGATTTTTAAATACTCGGTGGAATCTAAAATCCCCGAGAACATATATATCACTTTTGTAATATTTTTTTCAAAACTTTGCTCCAATATTTTCTCAATATGGATCGCAATTTCGTCGCTCTCATGTATAAAGCAAATCGCAGAAAAATTTTCATGATTTTCAACTCTATTCGTTAGATAAAAGGCTTGTAAATTTTTGTCAAATTTGTCAAGTATTGTTCCGTGTGGAATAAATTGATCGCTTGAAAATGTCCATATTTTTTTGTCACATTCATTCATAAATGGAATTGAATCAAAAACCATAATAGCCTTGATACTTTGACCAAATAATCCTTTCGCAAGATTTGCCACAACATCTTGTATCGACTCACTTGTTATATGATATGCAATAAATTCCGACATTTTACAAAGTCAAATCAAGTAAAACAAAATCAGGCTTTGCTTTAAAAATTTCAATCTCTTGTTTTAAATATTCATCAACAATTTTCCCGTCTTTTTTTAAATGCGCATGTAACCCCGTTAAAACTAGTCCAGAAGGAATTTGCGCATCATGCGCTCCCTTGATATCCGTCTCAAAAGCGTCACCAAGCGCGATAATCTTCGACTTTTCAACATCTTTCAAATAAGACAAAATCTCATCATAAATCATTTGATGTGGCTTCCCGAAATAATAAACAGTTTCGCCAATTTTCTCATAAAGATCAGCAACATAGCCGGCACAAAGCGTTTTTATAACCCCACTTTCAGTCCTTTGAGTAACAATTTTATCTGGATTTACACAAACCATTTTAACGTTTTTCTCTTTTGCGGTGCGTAAATAATCATTAATTTTATCGTTCTCATCTTTTGCTTCAAACACCCCCAAAGAGAAGAGCCAATCAGCTTTTGAGGGGTCATCAACTCGTGTTAAATTTTCAAAATTTTTAAGTATTTCAAGGTCATCCTCTTTTCCAAAAGCAAAAAATTTTCCGGAAAACTCTCCTCGTTCACATTTTTCGTAAAAAATTTGCCCCGGAGTGTATATTTTATCATATAAATCAGGCGTTATCCCAAAAGCTTTTAAACGTTCAGAAACCTGAAAAGCCCCACGTGGTGCATTTGACACAAATATTGCCCTTTTCCCCGCTTTCTTTATAGCTAAAATCATGTCCATTGCTCCGTCATACATAGATTTTCCGTCATGAATAAGTCCGAAAATATCAAGTAAAAATACATCAAATTTATCAATAATGGTATCAATTTTTATCTGCAACATATAGCTTGATTTATAAAATATATGCTTTATGATAGCAAAGAAATAAAAAGCAATAGTTCGTATGAAAAAAATAATTATTTTAGGGTCGACCGGAAGTATAGGAACTCAAACCCTGAAAGTTATCGAGCAGAATCCTGAAAAATTTGAAGTTTTGGCAATTTCTTGCAACTCATCAGTTTCAATTTTTATTGAGCAAATTTTAAAATTTCGTCCAAAATTTGCCGTAATGGAAAACGAAAAGCTCCTAGCGGCGGTCAAAACAAAAACGCACCATACAGGCTGTAAACTTATTTCAGGAATTGATTGTTATGAAAATCTCGCAAACGAAGTCGGAAATTTTGATTGTTTAGTTTCGGCAATTTCAACAAGCAGCGGCATGAAACCCACTTTAGCGCTAATAAAAAATGCAAAAATTTTAGCAATTGCAAATAAAGAATCGGTTATTTGTGGAGGAAAATTTTTACTGGATGAATGTAACAAAAATAATGTTAAAATAATCCCAATTGATAGTGAGCATAACTCTATTTTCCGCATTATTACCGGAATAGATCGAGATAGTATTGAAAAAGTTATCATAACGGCTTCAGGTGGTTCTTTTTTCGGAAAAACCCAGACTGAGCTTGAAAATATCACACTAAAAGATGCAAAAAATCACCCGAATTGGGCAATGGGAATAAAAAACACAATTGATTCAAATACAATGGCAAATAAAGCCCTTGAAATAATCGAAGCTGCAACGCTTTTTGATTTGCAGCCAAAACAGATCGACGCAGTAATTCAAAAAAGCCAAATTGTTCATGCAATGATTGAAACAAAAGATTCCGGAATTATCGGATTTTTCTCAAAACCAAATATGCAAATCCACATCGCAAACGCAATCTCGGACGGTGAAATGGCAATAAAAAATGAAACGCAGAAAATTGATTTTACAACAAATTTTTCACTTGATTTCGCGCCGATACCAAAAGAATTTCGTGCGTTTTACCTCGGAAAATGGGCATTAAAAGCAGGCTTTATTTCTCAAATTATTTTTAATTTTTCAAATGAAATTGCCGTCAAAAGATTTTGCAATAGTGAAATAAAATTCGTGCAAATTCCTGATCTGATCGAAAAAACACTGGAATACGACTTTAAAATTTTACCAAATTCTCTTGAAAATATTTTTGAAATTCAAAAAGAGGTATACAGTTTTTGTAATAATTTAAAGCTATGATTTGTGGATTAATCGGAGAAATTTTTGCAATTTATGAAGACAAAATCGAACTAAACGTTTCGGGAATTATATATGAAATACTTTGCACAAAATCCGCGTTAGCCCAAGCAAATATCGGAGAAAAAATCAAAATTGATACAATTCAAATCTTCAAAGAAGACTCTCAAACGCTTTACGGATTTTCAACAAAAGAAGAAAAAAGGTGGTTTTATGAACTAACAAAAATCAGCGGCGTTGGAGCAAAATTTGCGATAAGCATTCTCTCTTGCCTCTCACCCAGTGAAATTTATTTTTCAATACTTTCGGGCGACGAAAAAAACCTTACAAAAGCAAATGGAATCGGAGCAAAATTGGCGTCAAGAATAGTAAACGAAATGCAAAATGCAATTAAAAAAATACCTGCACCAAATGCAGATTTTGTAATAATAGAAGAAAAAGCCGACAAAAACAAAATTGAAAAAGTAAATAAAAACTCACTAAACGAAGCTCTTGAAACCCTTTCTGCTCTTGGTTTTTCAAAAGGAACAGCATATCCTATCGCACTTAAAAAATTCAATGAAGATAACGAAATTTCAACACAGGATTTGGTGAAGTTTACCTTGTCTATGATTTAAATTGTTAACATATGGAATCAAACAATGCAATAAGAATCGCTAAAGAAAAACTAGCTTTTGAAACTTTTTGTAATACGCATAACATAAAGATAGCTAATGATTTTACACATTTTATAGATAACGATGACGATAAAGGAGACTTCCTAAATAACGGTATATACTACGAATTAAAGGAAATAAGTCCACGATCGTATATAAAAAATATCAATTTTAATGATTTTGATTCGACTTGGGAAACACCCAAATATGAAGATAATAATGCTGCCACAGAAATTCTTCCTTCAAATTTCGTTACAGAAAGTGAATGTCGTATCTCACATCAGTCCATACAACAACTTATAACAAAATCTTGGGATAAGAAAAAAGATAATTTACAAAGAAACGATAAATGTGCACTAATTCTTTGGTATAACGTTGCAAGACAAACCGACAGCGCGAGAGTGATATTGACGGTAAATGAAGCTTATGATTATAACAAAGGAGGCTTTAACGGACTGTATTTTGTTAAAATACCAGAGCTGCTTGCTGGGGCTGGGTATTAAACATCTACAATCCCATAGCAAAATTCACCCTCTGCCTCACAACCTCAAGCGGCAATGCAGACAAAATCGAACCAATCGCTGTTGAGTTGACGCATCCAATTAACATAGCGCGCAAAACAGGTCCGGCGTCAGAAAATTTCAATCCGTTTTCTTTTAAAAATTCATTCCAGTCTTCTTTAAAATTCTTAAAATTTTCTGCCTCCAAACAGAAGTTTGCAACTTTTTTTGCAATTTCGCCTTTTTCTTGTATAAGCTTTTTAGCGTCTTGATCAAGCTCAACTTCATCAAAAATATACTTCCTTGCATTATTTAAAATATCACACACGTTATTGTTTTTTTTCAACTCAGGCATGATTTTCTTTAAAGTTTCAATTTGCTCCAAGGTCAAATTCATATCTCCAAGCTCACAAACCCTCTTTATTGCTTCATCATCGCCTAAATTTTGGATAAAATTTAGATTAACATTGTATAATTTTTGCATGTCAAATCTCGATGCAGAAGCGCCAACGTCTTCAATTCTAAACTTTTTTATTGCCTCTGCTTCCGTGATAAAATCACCATCAAAGCTCCACCCAAGACTCAAAAGATACATTTTTAATGCCTCAGGCAAAATTCCCATTTTAGCATAATCGCTAACCGCAGTTGCATTTCTTCGCTTTGAAAGCTTTTTTCCTTCTTCGTCATGAATTAGTGGAATATGCCCAAATTTCGGTAAATTAGCACGAAGTGCATTGTAAATCACAATTTGTTTTGGCGTATTACTTAAATGATCATCTCCCCTAATAACGTGCGTAATTTCCATATCAATATCATCAACAACGACCGCAAACATATAAGTTGGAGTTCCATCGGATCTAACGATAATAAAGTCATCAATCGCCTCGTCTTCAAATTCAACCTTTCCCTTAATTAAATCATCAACAACAATCTTTCCTTTTGGGATTTTAATTCTTATGACCGGCTCAACTCCTATTGGTTTTTGTAAACTTTGATCTCTCCATTTCCCGCTATATCTATAGTTTTTTTTATTTTTTTCCGCAAGCTCACGATCTGCATCAAGCTCCTCTTTTGAATCATAAGCATAATAGGCATTTCCAGTTTCAATTAAGCCTTTAGCTAATTCCAAATGTCTCACACATCTTAACGACTGAAAAACAATTTCTCCATCATTCTTAAGCCCAAGCCAGTGCATTCCATCAAAAATTGCCTTTGTCGCTTCAAGCGTCGAACGCTCCTTGTCGGTGTCTTCAATTCTCAGTAAAAATTCTCCATTTTGTGATTTTGCAAAAATATAGTTAAATAATGCAGTCCGAGCACTACCAATGTGAAGCATTCCAGTTGGTGAAGGGGCAAATCTAACTCTGATCATAGCAAATTAATATCTCAAAAAATCATAACTTTTCATTAAATAATTTGCAAGAAAATTTATATTTTTAACTTGATTTTTGTATTATTTTGTTTTTACTAGAGATTATATCTTTTTACAAATATGCTTATTGATAAAATAAAAGCTGGAAAAAATATTCCGGAGGAAATTAACGTGATAATCGAAGTCTCAGCGGGTTCAAGACCTGTAAAATATGAATTTGATAAAGAATCCGGTGCAATTTTAGTCGATAGATTCGTCCAAACCCCAATGTTTTACCCAGCAAATTATGGGTTTATTCCACACACATTAGCAGATGACGGTGATGCACTTGACGTAATGGTAATAACAAGATACCCAATAATCCCGGGGGCAGTTATTGAAGCACGTCCGATTGGACTTTTGTATATGGAGGATGAAAGTGGAAAAGATGAAAAAATAATCGCTGTTCCAAAAATAAAATCTGATCCATTTTATAAAGATGTTCACGATATAAAAGACTTACCTGAAATCCAAATCGCACAAATTAAACACTTTTTTGAAAGATACAAAGACTTAGAGCCTGGAAAATGGGTTAAAATATCCGGATTTGGAAATGCAAGCGAAGCGAAGCAAATTATAACTAAGTTTTTAGTAAAATAATATGTAAAGTAAGTAATATGGAAAAAAATGTTTCAAAATTATCCATATTGCTTCTTACTATCTTGTTTTTTTCAAGTAATTCAAACGCATTTTTGCAAATACGCAAGAAAGAAGCGCAAACCCTTGATATAAATGTATCCAAGCCAATTATTGGTAACAATAAAATGGTTATATTTACAAATTCAATCGATAACAGCGAGGATGTAGACATCGCAAAGTCAAACTCAGGAGTTTTCGGTGCAAATGAAATGGGGGTTTTTTATGCAGATAATATCTTTGTAAATCAAAAAAATAAAATAATGCACATGAAAAAAAATGTACGCATGAGAACAAATCAAAGCATTTTAATTTATGGAAACGAAGCGACTTTTGATCAAAATACAAAAAAATTAAATATGGATGATGCGCATGTCTTTCTTTACGACAACTCAAGCATGCTTGCAAAACATTTAATGCAAAACTCAGATAATGAATATGAAATGAAGGATGTACATTTCTCAGTTTGCGAACTTAAATCTTTTTCCGAACTTGATACTGAAAGAAATAGAAAACCAGAGGAATATCTTGAAGAGAAAAACATATTATCTCCATCAAAACTGGATACATTTAAAAACGATAAAACTTATCAAGACGTTGAAAAGCAATATCAATTCATACCTTGGAGCGTAAAAGCTGATAGCCTTGTAATGAAAAAAGAGGAGAGAGAGTTAACAATGAAAAATGTAAAATTTAAACTTTTTGGGATGTCTGTTTTTAAGATGACAGAATATAAAACTAAACTTGATAAAGAAGCCAAGAATGGATTCCTGCCACCACAAATGATAATGCTTGGAACAAGACAGATTGGACTTGGTCTTCCATACTATACAAGACTCTCAAGCCAAACAGATTTAATAGTAACGCCAACTTTTTATACACCAATTTCTCAATTTACCGGAAAAAAAAGCAATCCTGCTGCAACAATGGATCAAAGAAGAATAAGGGAAAATACCCTTGGATTTAAATTAAGGCATCTTTTTTACGAAGCAAATGAGGAAAGAAGCGAGGGCTTGCTAAAGTTTAGCGGGCTAGTGAGTGACAATACCGGCCTGATAAATCCATACACAAGAACTTATAAAAAAGATGAAAATGGAAATACCATAACGGGCAACCGTTGGAAAATTGATCTTGATGCTGACTTTGGAATATCAAAAGATACTTACGTAAAAGGAAAATTCCTGAAAACATCAGACCCAAATTTTATGCCAATATATGAATTAAAGTTTGAACCATATTCACGAAATTTCGCCGGAATTACAAAAGTCAACAAAGACTCATATAACTCAGCGGAAATAATGGAATTTCAGCCACTTTTGATCTATACCTCACCCCAAACCTCACCACTTGCAATACAACTAAGATCTGTGTTTGAAAAAAAGCTTGAGAATATACTTGGTGGAAGATTTTTACTTGATCAAAGATTTGTGAATCTTCAAAGACAAGCTGGATATGACAGCAGAATATATAATTTAAATCTTGGATATTCACTTCCAATAAGAACTAAATCAGATATATATATACATTCAAATGCATCATTACTACTTGACTCTCAAAGCAGTAAATATTCACAAATACCAGACTCAAGATATGGAAAAGTTTCGTCATATTACGCCTCAACAAATACCGCAATTTATTCCAATGAAAACTCAAGAATGGCATATAATGGCCTAAACTACGGAGGAATAAATTACGACAACACAAGAAGATATTACAATTTATCAATCGACGTAGCGAAACCAATTTTTACAGGCTTTGGAAGATTTGGACAGGTTGTTATAGAGCCAAGATTTACATACAAACAATCACCAAATCTGAATATGAAACAAATGATTCTTGAAGACTCACTCGGAACAGAAATGCAATCAACAAATCTTTACGCGTCAAATTTAAGCAGTGGATATGGAGTAATCGATAGCGGAAAGCGAATTTCTTATGGAGTAAATATGTATTCAAAACTTGGCTTTTCAGACCTAACTTTCGCAGCAAGCGGCGGAGTTTTAACTTATATAGGAGCGCAAAATCCAATGTTTGCAGAATATAATGGATTTTCCGGACAATTTTCAAACTATGTCGGAAATGTAAAAATTTATAATAACTCATTTTCATTGCAACATGATTATACTGTAAAATCAGATAATCCGGAATCCTTGCTGGGTGCCATAACAGCTCCGTATTCACACAGAACAAAGCTTTCAATTACAACTATTGAGGGACTTACAATAACCGGTGCTTATAATAAATTTAGGTCAGATCCCTTTGGATACTTAGGAAGCATTACAAGCTTTTCACCAAGTATAATATATTCATTTAAAAATGGTTTATCTATCGGTATAATGGGTGTTCTTATTACAAACAAGGGAGATGATAACTCAATCGCAGCAACATCTACTTGGTTACGCCAAGGTTTTTCAATTTTAAAACAAACAAATTGTATATTCTATGGCCTCAATTATTTTAAAAATAGTTATGCAATTCCTGGGGTATCCCAAGAACCGATAATACGATTTAATTTTGGTGTTACAGGAATATGAAAAAAAACGAAAAATATATACTAGCGATTGAATCCTCTTGCGATGATAGCTGCGTTTGCGTTATGGATCTTGATTTTAATGTCATTTTTGAAAAAAGTATAAGTCAAATAGATTTACATGCAAAATATGGCGGAGTCGTACCCGAACTCGCCTCGCGTTCTCACATGGAATATTTGCAAATCCTAATACATGAAGTAAGCGACGTGATAAATATTCATGATATAGCTGCAATCTGCCCAACCTTTGCCCCAGGATTAATCGGTGGATTACTTACCGCAACGGTCTTGGCGAAAGGCATTTGTCATAGATATCAAAAAAAACTGCTTCCAATTCATCATTTACAAGGACATCTTGAAAGCGTCAATATTGACAAAAAAGAACATGTAAAATGTCCAAATTTAACTCTCTTAATTTCAGGCGGACACTGTCAATTTATATATTCAAAAAACTTTGGAGGGTATGAAATTATCGGAAAAACAATCGATGACTCAGTTGGAGAAGCCTTTGATAAATGTGGTAAGGTGATAGGTCTTAAATATCCGGCTGGGGCGGAAATAGAGCAGCTTGCCAACTTTGGTAAAAATATCGAAGAAATAGGAAGGCCCATGAGTGATAAAAGTGCAAATTTTTCCTTTTCCGGCTTTAAAACTAATGTCTTAAACTTTGTGCAAAAAAATCAAGCAAAACTCAAAAATGAAGCGTTTTTTCATGATATTTGTTATACTATACAAGATAGAATCTGTGAAAATCTCGGACTCAAAACCCAAATTGCAATCGAAATTTTATTAAAAAAAGGCTATGAGTTTTCAGACTTTACTCTCTGTGGCGGAGTTTCTGCAAACCAAAAAATTGTTTCAAAAATGACCGAAATTTGCCGACAAAATCAACTAAACCTACACTTTCCAAAAATAAAATATGCGACAGATAATGCAACAATGATAGCTGTCGCAGGAGTTAAAAATTTCAAACTTGGAAACTATACTAACCTTGGAATATCGCCAAAAAATCGATTAAATATTGAAGATTTATCAAGTTTTTATAAAGAAAACTTATTAAAATAAAGTAACCATTAAACCAAAAATTACAAAAATAGGAATACTAAAAGCAAAAATCTTAAATAAAAACCACGATAAATCTTTGAAAGATTTCTTTTTAATTATATGCTTTGCAACTAAAAATAATACAAAAAATAATATCGGTAAAGCAAAAAATATCGCCAAAGATATCGTGCTTTCATAGAGTATATAATATACCCAACAGAGGGCAAAGATAGTACATAAAGCGTTTTTGCGTATAAACCTCATAAATCAAATAAATCATTACATATATCATTCCATTCGGATTCCCCTAAAACTTTTACGCCAAGCTCATTTGCAAGCTTTAATTTTGATCCTGAATCCTCTCCCGCAACAACAAAATCTGTATTTCTTGAAACACTTGAAACAACCTCAAAACCAAGTCTTGATGCTACACTTTTCGCCTCTTGCCTTGTCATATTCAAAAGCGTTCCAGTGAAAACTATTTTTTTACCAGAAAATTTACTATCTTGCTGTAAATCTTTTACGTCAAAAACTTCAACTAACTCCGATAAAAGCTCGGAAAAAATTCTTTTATTTTGCTCATTTCTAAAATGTTTACAAAATTCCAAAGCAATTTTTTCACCAACGCCCTCAATATTAAAAAGCTTTTGCGTTATTTCATCGATCGCATAAGCCTCAAGGACAAACTTTAACGTATCAATATTTTTAAAAAATCGAGCTAAAATCTGTGAAACATTTTGCCCAACATGACGAATTGATAACGAATAAATCAACCTCTGAAGCGAGAGTTTACGAGACTTTTCAATTGCCAAGAGAAGGTTTTCTACTGATTTTTCACCCATTCTTTCAAGAACTAAAAGTTCATGTTTTCTATTTCCTAAACGAAAAATATCAGCAAAACTTACAATAAATCCAAGTTCGTAAAAACGCTCAATTTGCTTCTTTCCAAGCCATTCAATATCAAATGCATTTTTACTTGCAAAGTGAATTAAACGCCCTAAAATCTGATCTTTGCAGTTTTCCGAATTTTCACATCTCAAAGCAACCATTTCTTTATCTTTTACCAAAATTGACTTGCAAGATGGACAGTTTATCAATATTTCCTCGATCTTGTTGGACTTTTTTTCAATAACTTCACAAACCCTTGGAATAACATCTCCAGCGCGTGTAATCTTTACAAGATCGCCCGAAGAAACACCCAATCTTAAGATTTCATCGTGATTATGAAGAGTTGCACGTGAAACCAAAACCCCTCCGACGTTTATTGGAACTAAATTTGCAACCGGTGTTATATTCCCAAGTCTTCCAACCTGATAAACTATAGATTCAATCTTGGTTATGGCGTAAATTCCTGAAAATTTATATGCAATAGCCCAACGCGGTGCTTTATTTGTATTTGAAAGCCTTTCTTGTAAACGTAAATCATCAACTTTATAAACAATTCCATCTATATCAAACTCAATATCAGAACGGTTTTTTTCAATATTTCTGTAAAATTCCAAACATGATTTTATATTCTGATTCTTTAAAATTTGTGAACTAACAAAAAAACCCATTTCTTTAAGCAAATCAAGCGAGTCTGAGTGGGTTTTAAGGTCAAATTCTTCGTCAATTTTTGCAATAGTATAAGCAAGATAGCTAAGTTTTCGCTCTTTTGTTATATTTGAATCCAAAACCCTAAGTGATCCAGACGCCGCATTTCGAGGATTAACAAAGGGCTTATCGCCCTTTTCAATTTGTTTTTTGATAATCTCCTCAAAATTTTTGTGAGTTAAGAAAATCTCACCCCTAATTTCAAGATATTTTGGAACCTTCTCGCAGGTAATTTTCGTCAAAAAACCCTCGATTGTAACTACATTTTCCGTTACATCTTCACCAACTTTTCCATCCCCTCTCGTACAAACATGTTTTAAATTTCCATTTTCATATACAGCGGCAAAAGACAACCCATCAATCTTCAGCTCTGCTGTATACTTTAGTTCATTTTCATCACCCAGATTTAGATATTTTTTAACCTTCTTGTCAAACTCCAAAACATCATCGTCAGAAAAGGCGTTATCCAAAGATAGCATTTGGATTTTATGTTCTATTTTTTTAAATTTTTCATTCGATTCAAATCCAACAAAAACCTCGCCAAATAAGTCTTCACTTTGATATTTTTTAAGCAAATTTTCATACTCAATTCTTAAATTATCATATTCAAAATCAGAAATTTCAGGACTGCTTTTGTCATAATAAAGTCCGTTGTGCCTTGAGATTTCAGCTTTTAATTTTTCAATTTCTTGCTTCATTATCAAATTATTTTATAATTTATTTGATAATATAAAAAAAATATCTTGCAATTAAAAAATAATCTTTTAATCTGACTATGAAAAATTTATTTTTATGTCTTCTGCAACTCAAAAAACGCCTGAATTTAAAGGTCTTCGTGCTTATTTATGGCCAATTCACAACTACGAATTGAAGAAATTCGTTCCCCTTGCACTTATAATGTGCTTTATATTATTCAATTATACAGTATTCAGAAATACAAAGGATACTCTGATTTTAACATCCGCTGGTGCCGGTACGATTACATTTTTAAAAATGTATTGTGTAATGCCTATGGCAATTTTGTTCGTTATCCTATACGCAAAAGGTAGTAATATATTCAATTCTGAAAAAATATTTTACGCAACCATGACGCCATTTTTGGTGTTCTTTGCCCTATTTGCATTGTTTCTAAATCCGAATTTGACAGCAATTCAGCCTTCTGCAGAATCAGTTGCGGCAATGATCGAGACATCACCTCGTCTTGAAGGGTTTATCAGAATTTATGAAAACTGGGTTTTCTCACTATTTTATATAATGTCTGAACTTTGGGGTTCTATGCTTTTATCTCTTTCTTTCTGGCAATTTGCCAACCAAATTACAAGAGTTACCGAAGCTAAAAGGTTTTACGGCTTGTTCGTAGTTGTCGCAAACGTTGCAACTATTTTATCAGGCGTTGCAGTTCAATCTTGTTCATCTATGGCTAAAAAAATGGTTCCAGAAGGTGGGGATCAATGGTCTTGGACAATTAACTCTCTGATATTTATAACTATAATCGTTGGGATTGCATGTATGGCTCTTTATAGATGGATGCATAAGAATGTTTTGACTGATATAAAATATTACGAACCACCGGCTGAAAAGAAGTCCAAAAAGAAAAAACCTGGATTGCTTGAGAGTACAAAAATCATATTCACATCGCCCGAACTTGGTCTCATCGTATCCCTTATAATATGCTATGGAATTACAATCAATTTGGTTGAAGTTCAATGGAAAAACCAAGTAAAGTTGTTCTTTGGAACTGATAGAAATGCCATGAATGCATTCATGGGTTCATATTCCGCTTGGACTGGGGTTTTCACTATAACCTTTGCGTTCTTATTCGGATCAAACATCCTCAGAAAGCTTGGATGGTTCTTTAGTGCCGCTTTCACACCAGTTACAATTCTACTTTTTGGTTCAACTTTCTTCGTATTCGTTTTAAGTAAAGATTTGGTTGCATCACTAGTTTCAAATCCGGTTTGGGCAGCAGCTTTGGTTGGTGCGATAGTCGTGGTTGCATCTAAAGCAGCAAAATATTGCTTATTCGACCCAACAAAGGAAATGGCCTACATACCACTTGATCAGGAACTTAAGACAAAAGGTAAGGCAGCGGTCGACGTTGTCGGAGGAAGACTTGGAAAATCTGGAGGTGCGTTAACTCAAACGATTTTATTAATGGTAATGTCTACAACCGATGTTGTCGCGATTGCACCTATTGCAGCAGCGGTATTCGTTGGGATGTGTTTCGTATGGCTTTATGCTGTAAAAGCTTTATCTAAAAAATTAAAGACAATGGATAACGCAATATAATCAACTTTATATAATAAAAGATAAGCCGAGAATGTAAAACTTCTCGGCTTTTTTTATAAAATTGCAAAACTACTTCAAGTTTTCATCAATATTTTTACAGAATTCGTCAGTTAGCTTTTGATCTTTGTTGATCCGAATTCCGGATTTATTAAACACACTGCAATTTAAATTTTGATCATTATCAATAAAAACTGCATATCTTTTTCCGCTATAATCAGAGCTAAAACTACAAGATTTCTCTGCAATTTTCTTGCTAAATTTTCCATCAAAACTATTGATAAAATAAAACTCCAGTTTTTTACACAAATCATTACCATTATCGGATTTTTTTGACTCAACAGTCTTATCAAAATCAAACCCGGTCTCAAGTGTTTGGTATTTCGCCTGATTCTTTGCAATTTGCTTTTGCATATCAACCGGGTAATCGTGTACAACTTCACCTCCGGAACAAGATGAAAAAGAAAAACAAACAAGTAATTTTAAGCAATTCCGAGTAAACATTTTGAAATATAATTAACAAATTTAACACCCTCTTCCGTAGGTTTTATAAAAAGATCTGAAAAATCAAGCAAATTTTTCTTCTTTAAATCCCCAAGACTACCGCGATCAAGCTCGCTCAAAAGATCAATTCCAATGCGGTTCTTTATATCCAAAATATCGATTCCATCGCGAATCCTAAGTCCCATAAGCAAAATCTCCGAAATCTGATTTTCTTTTGAAATTTCGGAAAATTTTTGTAACCCTCGTCCATTTTTTTGGCACGCCTCATCCCATTTTTTTGGCACATGGAAATTCATCGTTTCAAAACGTCGATCGCCAATCTTAACCCTTCCGTGCGCCCCCGGTCCAATTCCAATATAATCCTTAATCTTCCAATAGCCTAAATTATGTTTCGACTCATAACTCTTTTTCGCGTAATTTGATACTTCATACTGCAATAAACCAAAGCCAGCAGCAATTTCTGTTGTTTTTTCGTACATATCCTCAAGCTCGGAAGATTGCGGTAAAATAAGTTGATTTTTCTTATGCATCGAAAAAAATTCCGTCCCCTTTTCAATCGTCAAATTGTAAATCGAAATATGATTCATTGTAAAATTTTTCATCGCGTATAAAAGCTCATCACTCCAAGATTTTATATCCTGACCTGGAACGCCAAACATCAAATCAAATGAAACATTTTTAAAAATTTCACTTGCAGATTTGATTGCGAATTCAGCCTCGTCCTTTGAATGCTCCCGCCCAAGAATTTTTAAATTTTCAGACGAAAAAGACTGAACTCCGATTGAAACACGATTTATTCCAGCTTTTGAGAAATCTAAAAACTTCGCAATTTCAAATGAAGTTGGATTTGCCTCAAGTGTTATTTCAAGATTTTCGCCAATTTTAAAGTTTTTTATAACGCAATGAATAATGTCAGAAACTTCACTGGCTTCCATTAAAGAAGGCGTACCTCCCCCGAAAAAAATCGTTCTTACCAAGTGCGTCGATGAAATTTCATTGGCGTAGGCTTTTATCTCAGACAAATACGAGGAAAGTAAAGATTTTCTATCTTCACCGGCATACACAAAACTATTGAAATCACAATACGGACAAAGGGATTTACAAAAAGGCCAATGTATATAAACATGTAAATCCTGCACTAATTCTCAAATAAACTATTCATATCGGTTTTGTCGATCTTTTTCTCTTTCTTCTTAACTCCCTTAGTCTTCGTTTCAAGCTTTACTTTTTTTGGCTTCGCAGCTACCTTTATTGATTTAAACCCTTCAGTAAAAGCAACTTTTACAACATCATCAAGCGTCTTACAGGGATGTATCTTGAGCTTTGAAAGTATATCCTGCGGAATTTCCTCCAAATCTTTCATGTTCTGAATCGGAATTGCAACCTCAAAAATTTGCTTTGAACGAACCGCAGAAGTAAGCTTTTCACGCAAACCACCAATTGCCAAAACCCTGCCACGAAGGGTCATTTCCCCCGTCATAGCTATATCGCTTCGAACTGGACGATTAGTTAAAATCGAAATTATCGCCGTACAAATCGTAACACCAGCCGAAGGTCCGTCTTTCGGCGTTGCACCTTCAGGCGCGTGTATATGTATGTCAATTTTTGAAAAATCTTCCTTAATTCCAAATTTTTCAGCGTTTGCCTTGATATAACTATATCCAGCCTGAATCGACTCTTTCATGACATCGCCCAAGCTTCCCGTAAATTTTAGTCCGCCTTTTCCTTTTAGCTTTATCGCCTCAATTAACAAAACATCACCGCCAACACTGGTATATGCAAGTCCATTTACAACACCAACCATGCTTTCCTCCTCAAGTTCGGAATGTGAAAATTTCTCAACCCCAAGATACTTTTTTACGTCGCTTGCAATAATTTTAACTTTTTCGTTTACTTTTTTCTTGGTTTTCTTTTGCATATCGCTCTCAGCCGGTATCAATTCGAAAACCTCAGCAGCATCTTCGCTCGCTGTTTTTTTGCTAAGCATTTTTACAACATTTTTCCTAGCTATTTTAAAAATACATCTCTCAAGCTCACGAACTCCCGACTCACGCGTATATTTATCAATTAAAACTCGAATCGCCTCGTCTTCAAATTCAACGTCTTGAGCTTTAATTCCACACTCTCCAAATTTCGTCGGAATTAAATATTTCTTCGCAATTTCAAGCTTTTCCTGTTCTAAATAACTCGGAATATTTATAAGCTCCATCCTGTCTCTTAGTGGTGCAGGAATTTTTAAACTATTTGCAGTTGCAA
>CANDYN010000014.1 GCA_947424985.1 Rickettsiales bacterium
GTGGATCCCGACTCTATGCCAAAATCAATTGATGTTCCAACACTTCAAGATAGATATAATGTGAATTCTCGCATGCACTACAAAACTTCCATTCCGGTTGATAATGCTTATGCGGTTTTGCAAATGCAATATGAGGGATATGTTCCAAATGAGCAATATTTTAAAAATTTAAGTGTAAACAATACTTCTGAGGTTCAGTCGTATGAATATGTTGGCGCAAAGTATCAAAAAACTGAGAAAAAAGATATTTATATGAATGCCGGTGGAATTTCACAATTTGTAAACAAAGTATATGATAATTTACGAACCAAAGATTAATATTAAAAAAACAAAATTAGGATTGTCACAGTTTCTAAAAATTAGTAAGAGTGATGTAATTTTAGCAGTAAAAGAGGTATTTTTACATTTAAATTTTTGCAACAAAAGCGAGATTACGTTTGTATTTTGTGACGATGAGTTTATTCAAAAATATAACTTAGAATATCGAAAAAAAAATAAACCTACGAATGTTCTATCTTTTCCATCCGATGATTTTGTTAGAAAAGGTGGGTATTTGGGGGATGTTTTAATATCGTTTGAAACAATTGCAAGGGAGGCGCGAGAGCAAGAAAGGGGTGTAAAAAATCATGCAACTCACATGATTGTTCATTCGGTTTTACATCTTTTAGGATATGATCACGAAAAGCTTGATGAGCAAGAAGAAATGGAAGGCTTGGAGATTGATATTTTGGCAAAACTTGGGATAAATAATCCGTATATTATTTAGTTTTTTTTGCAAGTTTATTTAGCTCATAAAGCTTTGCTTCGGATAAAAAAGAATAAAAAGCATTCAAAAATGATAAAATTATCATGTTTTTTCCGGCAAAAATAAGCCTTTTTAGTATCAGAGTTTTAATTAGAATTAAAAAAAATATACTAAACATTTTAAGATTTGATGCCTTTTTTCCCGCATCAAACTTTCTTTTTGCTTTCATGCTCGAGTAGAGATTGATTTTTCGTACATAATCTTCGATATTTACTGTGCTATAATGGTAAAATTTTACCTTTGATTTAAAGATTGGATATTCGGTCGTTATGGATTCATGCACTGTAATTTTTGGATCATAAAAGCTTTTATCTTTTTTGAATAAAACGACTTTATCAAGTCCATCATCGCTTGTGAACGAGTCTATAAAATATTCGGTTAGCTTAACTGAAAGTGCGATATTTTCATTTTTCTCTACAACGCTTTTGATTTTTTCAAGTGCCTCATCGCTAATTACTTCATCTTGATCGAGCTGTAAAACCCAATTGTTTTGACATAAGTTAAGTGCAAATTGTCTCTGGTCAGCGAAGTTTATAAACTTGTTTTGCATCAGCTTGCAGTCAAATTTTTTGATAATTTCAAGTGTTTTATCTTGACTAAATGATTCAACAACTATAATTTCAGAAAACTTTCCAGCAACACATTTTAATGTATTTTCTATTGTTCTTTCTCCGTTGTATGCCAAGATATATACGCTTGCATTGATCATGCTTTCTTAAAATATTTATGATTTACAATAAAGGCTGAAAAAAGTGTAAAAACCAATAACAGCATTGAATAATATGATTTTAAAATTACGTCAAAAATTGATACTCCAGCGATGCTTGAGGCGAGTAAAACCTGTGGTGCGTGTGGTAAAAGCCCGTGAATTCCGCAAGAAAAATTATCAACAACAGCTGCGATATATTCTTTTTTTGCATTAAAGTTAAAAAGATCAAAGATTGAATAAATTAAGCTACCGGAAATTATGATCGCAATTGTATTATTGGCGGTTATGGCATTAGTTATTGCGATTATCACAAGTGTTAAAAATATTGGTTTTATGATTGAAGTTTTGCTGCTTTTTGAGACTATTTTTTGAACGAAATTTTTTACTAAATCCATTCCGCCTGAATGTATTGTAATCCCGTTTAAAAATGCGATAAATATTATAAAAGTATTCAAATCTGACACGCTTTTAAATCCGTCAATCGTAAATTTTGAAAGCCCCGGTAGTGTGTTTCCCGATATAAAAATTCCAATTAAGAAACTTAAAATTATTCCGGTTAAAAGCACGAAAATTACGTTAAATCTTGCAATACCCATGGCAATCACAAGGATATATGGGATAATTAAAATCAGATGATAGTCAATATTTTGTGGGATATGTATATCATTTATCACAATTCCTTGGGTGATAAAAATTATACAACATATCACAAAACACGGTAAGGCAATTTTAAAATTTTCCTTAAATTTACCAATCAGATCTGCCTTTTGTGTTTGAATCGAAGCTATTGTGGTATCCGAAATAAGGGATAAATTATCTCCAAAATATGCTCCACTTATAACTGCTGATGCTCCAAAAATTGGGCTAAAAACACCCATCTGAGCGAAACTTTGTGCAACGGGTGCCATAATTGCAATTGTTCCAAGGGAAGTTCCAAGTGCGGTTGAAACAGCAGATGATATTAGAAATACACCAAGCAGCATAAAATCTTGTGGAATAAAGTTTAAGAAAAATCCGGTTAGAGAGCTGATAGATCCAATCTGGTTTGTAATATTTCCAAATGCGCCAGAAAGTAAAAATATCATAATCATTTGGGCAACCCCTCCATCTATCATTATTTCCGAGATTCCATCGAGGCTTTTATTGATAGAATTTCCCTTTGAAATGCCGAAAATGCAAAAGTATAAAAAAGCAACAATTACAAGGAAAAAAAGCGGGTCTATTTGGGAAAAGGGATTATGTACGCCGGAAATTTGATAAAAAATTCCAAACCCAAGTATCATAACAACGAACGAAGCCATGGCTAGAAGGCTTAAAATCGGAGAAAATGTTGATACTCTTGAGTTCATATTTATCAAGTTTTGGAAAAAAATGCGATATATTTTGTAAAAGTCAATATATTTTTTCTTGACTTATAAATTCTGAGTTTTAACCTTGAAAAAAGCTTGTAAAATGTTCATACATCTTCGTTGTAAAACAGAATTTTCAATTTTAAACAGCACTATAACTGTTGACGGATTGAAAAAATTCGCCAAAAGCTGTAACACGAAAGCGATTGGAATGATGGATGACTTTTCTATGTCAGGTGCGCTTTATTTTTCATCAAATCTTGAGAAAGAAGGTGTAAAGCCAATTCTGGGTTTGAGCATGGCTATTCTTGATGACGAAAGATGGCTTTCGGATATTGAGCAAAAGCTTCCAAAGCTTGGGTTTTTGGCTATGTCAAAGCTTGGGTATCAAAATCTGCTTAAAATGCTTGCCAAAGCTGAGTTTTCCGAGCAAAAAAGTCAAAATGAAGAATTTTATCTTAAGACGCAGGATTTTAAAGAATTAAATTTACAAGATGTAATTTGTATTAGTGGTGGATATTTTGGACCGATTTCAAGATATTTCTTGGGTAACGAAGAAGAAAAGGCAAATATAGTTTGTGAGAAGCTTTTATCGCTTTTTGGAGATAAATTTTATATTGAACTTACAAGACATGGAAGGGAACGTGAGTTTGACGCTGAAAATTTTGCAATTGATCTAGCTTTAAAGCACAATATAGGACTTGTTGCAACAAATGATCCACATTTTATTAAAAAGGAAAATTTTTATTCATACGATGTTTTAACTTGTATTTCAAGCGGTAGATATGTTCAGGAAAAAAATAGGATAAAATTAAACGAAAATTATTACTTAAAAACCGAAGAGGAAATGATTGAGCTTTTTTCTGATATTCCTGAGGCGATAGCAAATACGGTTGAAATTGCAAAAAGGTGTAATTTCTTTTTGAAGGGTGGAAATCCTATGTTACCGGCGTTTTGTGATAATGGAGAAAACGAAAACGATGTATTGAAAAAGATTGCAAAAGATGGATTAATAGAGCGTTTGCTTGAGTGTGAAATTCCTGAAAGTGAGAAAAAAATATATCATGATAGGCTTGATTTTGAAGCCGAAGTAATAACGAAAATGGGTTTTGCGGGGTATTTTTTAATAGTTTCCGACTTTATTGTTTGGGCAAAGAAAAACAATATTCCGGTTGGACCTGGAAGAGGTTCGGGCGCTGGATCGATAATTGCTTGGGCGTGTAAAATTACAAACCTTGATCCGATAAAATATGGGTTACTTTTTGAAAGATTTTTAAATCCTGAGCGTGTTTCAATGCCGGATTTTGATATCGATTTTTGTCAAACTAAGCGCGAACAAGTGATAAATTATGTCAAGGAAAAATACGGAAAATCTCGCGTTGCAAGCATTATTACCTTTGGAAAGTTACAAGCAAAAGCGGTATTAAAAGACGTTGGAAGAGTTTTGCAAATGTCCTATGCTCACGTTGATTCGGTTTGTAAAATGATTCCATTTTCTCCGCTTGAGCCAATAACGATCGAGAAAGCAATACAAATGGATCAAAATTTACAAAAGGAAATGGAGCAAGATCCTGAGGTTCAAAATTTAATAAGAATTGCGATGGAGCTTGAAGGGCTTAATCGACATACCTCAACTCATGCTGCCGGAATTATTATAGGGGCAGTAGATTTAATCGAGATTGCGCCTATGAAAAAGGACGAAAACTCCGATCTTCCGGTGCTTGGATTTAATATGAAAGACGCGGAAAAAATGGGACTTTTAAAGTTTGATTTTTTGGGTTTGAAGACTTTGACTGTAATTCAGCAGGCCTGTGAACTTGCTGAAAAATTTGATAAAAAGCCGATAGATATTGATAAAATTTCCATTCATGATGAGAAAACTTTTAAATTGCTTCAAAGTTCAAAACTAAAAGGAATATTTCAACTCGAGGCCGCAATTCCAAGGCAGACACTTGAGAATATCAAAACTGATAGGATTGAAGATCTGATTGCGATAACTTCGCTTAATCGTCCGGGGCCAATGGAATTTATTCCGGATTATGTGCGTCGAAAAACAGGGCAGGAGCAGGTTTCATACCCGCATGAACTTTTAAAGTCTGTGCTTTCGGAGACTTTTGGAATTATCATTTACCAGGAACAGGTAATGGAGGTTGCAAAGGTTTTGGCTGGATATACTCTTGGTGAGGCGGATTTACTTCGTCGAGCAATGGGTAAAAAAATCAAGGAGGAAATGGATCAACAAAGAGCAGTCTTTGTTGATGGGGCAAAAAAAACACATGATATAGAAAAAAGCGTAGCATCTGAAATCTTCGATTTGGTTGAAAAATTTGCGGGATATGGATTTAACAAATCGCACGCAGCTGCTTATTCTTTAATTTCTTATCAAACTGCATATTTAAAAGCAAATTATACAATTGAATTTTTCGTTGCCAACTTAAATCTTGATATAAATAATACTGATAAAATAAACGAATTTATAAGTGATGCACGGAATTTTGATATTAAAATTGTTCTTCCAAATGTCAATATTTCAGGTGGATATTTTGAGATTTCACAAGACAGAAAGTCGATTATTTATGGGCTTGGTGCATTAAAATCAGTTGGAATTGGCTCAGCCTTGGAAATTGCAAAAATTAGGGCGGAGCAGGGCGATTTTCGTGATGTTTTTGATTTTGCAAAAAAAGTTGGACATAGGATTTGTAATAAAGGCCAAGTTGAGAGCTTGATTTGTTCGGGATCTTTTGATGATTTACATAAAAATAGAAAGCAACTTTTTGATTCAGTCGATGTAATTACAAAATTTGCATCAGATCTATCAAAGTCAGATCAAAGCGACAGCATGAGCCTCTTTAGTGATGATGTAATGGAGATTAAGTTGCCTGAACTTAAAAATACCCCAAAAGATTATACTGAAATTGAAAAATTGCAGTTTGAAATGGAGTGTATAGGGTTTTATTTGTCCTCACATCCACTTTCGCAGTATCCAAGAATCGTTGAGAATAAAGGCATAACAAAATCATCTCAGTTACAAGATTTACTTGAGAAAAAACAAACAATTAAGATGGCTGGAGTTGTAACGAAAGTTGTACAGCGCTTTAGAAAGGGTGGGAGATTTTGCTTTATGAGTTTATCTGATCTTGAAGGAATTGTTGAAATTGCGATTTTCAATTCTGATATGATTATGGAAAACAAAGATTTGATTGTTGAAGGAAAACTTATTTATGTTGACGTAAGTGCTATACGCGATGAATCAGGACTTCGTTTAATTGGAAATGAGATAAAATCTGTTATAGATGCAAATTCAAGACTCGAAATTGAAGAAAAAACGAGCAAGAAAGTAGCTGAAAAAGAACAAGCTCAAATATCAAATCATTATCAAAAAATTGCACAAAGTGAAAATAAAGTAATAATAAAAGAAAAAGTAGAGATCAAGGCTGAGATTAAGAAAATTGAAGATAAAGCTAATAATGAATTTCAAATTTTACCAAAAGAAGTAAAAAAAGAATCTCTTGTTGGCTTAGACTCTATATGTATTAAAATAGATGGTAAGCTTGAGTTGAAAAGTTTAATAAAAACTCTTAAGAAATTAGAGTCAAAGGAGGGACAAAAAGTTGCAATAAACTTCATGAATATGTTGATAAAATTGCGCAAGAAATATGATATATCTGGCTTAAATTTAGAAAAAGTATGAATCCGTTTGAAGTTTTTAAATACGAAGAAAAATATGATATAAGCAGGGAAAAGCTTGAAGTGGATTATATTGCTTTAATTTCAAGAAATCACCCGGATAATTTTCCTGATGATAAAAGACAAGGTCTCATTGCAACAGCATTTTCTATGAAAATAAATGACTCATATCGGATTTTAAAGGATGATATTTTACGTGCAAAGTTTATGCTGTCAAAAGCCGGATTTATTTTTGAGGGTGATAAAAAAAATATCAATCCTGATCCTGATTTTTTGGAATATATAATGGATTTGAACGAGGAATTGATTAAAAATGCAAGTCAAACTTTAAACAAAATTACTGATGAACTTGGGCAAAAAAAACAAGAAATATTGGAATTTTTTGCAGCAAATGATCTGGAAAATGCCGCAAAAGCATTATTGAAAATTATATATTTTGATGGAATAATTAAGCATAGTTTGGTTTTAAAATGAATATATTGCAGATTGGATGTGGAAATATGGGGCGTGCTGTATTTGAAAATTATAACAGTTTTTACAAAGATATTACGATTCTCGAAACTAAAGAAATTGATGTTAGTGTAAGATTGGTGTTGAGTTTTGATGAAATATACGGGGAAAAATTTGACATAATAATAATTGCAGTAAAGCCTCAGGGTTTTGAATCAATTGCGAAACAAATCGATGGATTATGCCATGAAAAAACAAAGATAATATCGATAATGGCAGCTATTCCACTTTCAAAATTGAATAGTATGATCTTAAAAACAAAGATATTTGCAAGAGTTATGCCAAATTTGGGAATTTCAAATGGGGCAGGGGTATCTTTGCTGTTAAATCCAAGTAATAACGAGGAAATATCAGATTTTTGTGAAAAAACTTTTGCTTCTGGTGGAAATATTTTGCTTACAGTGAAATATGATAACGAGCTTGACAGGATAACACCTTTAACCGGTTCCGGAATGGCTTATTTTTTGCTTTTTGCAGATATTTTTAAATTGTACGCGGAAAAGGAATTGAAAATTAGTGAAAAAACTTCCGGTTTGATATTGGAAAATATATTAAAATCAAGTCAGAGTTTGATAAAATCTGGTGATTTTCGCTCTGGAGTTGACAAAATTTCAAGCAAAGGCGGGATAACAATTGCGGCATGTGAAGCATTAAAAGTGCATCTTGAAAATGCGGTAAAATCTGCAATGGAAGCTGGATTTGAAAGGGCTAAAGAAATTTCGGAGAGTTAAATCAATTTAAGTTTTTTCATTTCGCTTTCAACTTTTTCTTCGCCTTCTTTTGATAATCTTGCAAGAGGAAGTCTTATTTCGTTCTCGCAAAAACCAAGTTTTGACATGGCAAATTTTACCGGTGCAGGATTTGTTTCACAAAACATTATTTGGCAAATTCTGTTATATTTATCTTGATATTTTTTTGCCTCCATGAAATTTTGAGCTATTGCAAATCTTGTCATCTCTCCAATTTCTTTTGGTAAAAAGTTTGATGCAACTGATACCAATCCGGTTCCACCCATTGCGATAAAGCCAACTGCGGTTGCATCATCTCCGCAAAAAATAGAGAATTTATCAAGTGGAATTTTGGATTCTATCATTTTTGCGCGCAAGTCAGCAACTCTTTCAAGAAGACCTGTGGCATCTTTTATTGCTACAATATTTTTATGTTCTTTTATGAGGCGGATCGTTGTGTCTTCTAAAATATCCGTGATTGTTCTGCTTGGAACATTGTATAGCATTATATCAAGTTTTGTTGATTTTGCAAGTTCTGAAAAATGTAAAAAAAGTCCTTCTTGATTTGGCTTGTTGTAGTATGGTGCTACTGCCAAAATTCCATCAATGCCTATTCTTTCACAAATTTTTGCTTTCTCTATAACTTCTTTCGTATTATTTCCACCGACTCCGGCTATAACTTTTATTTTATTTTTGCAAAGATTGTAAACGGTTTCTACAACCATCTCATACTCATCTTTTGAAAATGTCGCAATTTCTCCGGTCGTTCCGCAGGGGAATATTGCATCGATTTTATTTTCAAGCTGGTGATTTACTATTTTTTCAAGAGCTTTTATATCAATTTCTCCATTTTTCATGGGTGTGATTATTGCCGTTCCTACTCCAGAAAACATAATATTAAAAAATTATTTATTCAAAGAAAGTTCCATTTCTATTACTTGCGAAATTTCTTCAAAAGACATATAACCTCTGATTTTGCTTTTTCCTATTATTATCATTGGTGTTGCCGATATTTGAAGATTTTTAATTAAAAATTCTTGTTCTTTCATTATTTCAATATCCAGATTTTCATTTGTAATACATTTATTCACATTTGAAACGTCTGCTCCGGCATTTTTTAAAATTTCAATGAGTTTATTTCTTGATATCTCTTCTGAGTTTATAACCCAAGATTCTTGAGTTTGATAAGTCAAATTTATATAATCAAGAAGTGTTTTTTTGTTTGTTTTCGGTAAGCATTTTAATATTTTATTTGCATTGAGAGATAATTTATCACCGATTATCGATCTATGAATAAATCTTACTTTTTCTCCATATTTATCGAGTATATTTTGGTAATTTTCTTTAAAAAATGAAGCACAGTGATGACACGTAAATGATCCATATTCAATTATATTGATTTTTGGATTGTCGCCTTTGCTGAAAAAAATATCTTTATTTTCATCAAATTGTATGAGTTTTAAGTAAGCAGGATCGGATATTGTTGAGATTTTTTTGCTGATTTCTGATACAGATTTTTTCTTTGCTTCGACTGAAATTGCAAATAAACAGCCAACGATTGACGCTAGCGTTATTCCTATTATCGTAATTTTTGTTGATTTTTTCATTTTTATAACAGATATATCGAAAAGCCTCCGTGTACGACATTTAGTCTACCAAATTCAAACATATCAAGTTTGCGATCGAGTGTATACCATCCAAGTCTCGCAGAGACCGTTCCAAGAAAGCTAGCTTCAAGCCCGGCACCTATTTTTGTTGCAGTTTTTACGTCTGAATTCGCTACCATACCATCTGAAAGCCTTCTTGCATCGGCGTTAAGACTTGAAATACCAACTGACAAATATCCTTCGAGTGATGCAGCAGTAAGAGAAAAGATAGGAAGAAACAATTTTCCATCTATATATGAATGTTTTATATTGACTATGTGTTCGACTGAATTCTGCTCAAATTGTCCACCGAGCCTTGAAAATCCGGTTTCAAGTCCAAAATATTTAAATATTCTTAGTCCAGCATATGCATTAATATTTTTAAACTTCATTAAATCTTGTCCAAAATCTTGGTTTTTTTTACCAAATCCAGAGAATGACGGGGCGTTATAATCAAGTCCGATATTTAATTTTACTACTGGATTCCACGGAAAAAGCAATCCGGCTTTTGCTTCCTTCATTGAGAAAAATAGCATCAATAGTATGTATATAAATATCTTCATAAATTTTATATATTTGACTATATATACTTATATTTATCCTAAATGTCAAGATTTTTTTCAGCTTTTTGGTAACTATATACTTAATAAACCTTGCTAATTAATTATCTAACCTTCACCATTTCTTAATAATGATAAACTAATGCTTTTTAGACTTTGCAAATTTCTTAAGATTAGTATCAAAATCGTTATTATCATTAAGTGAAAGATTGTCTTGTTTGATGTTTTGGATAAATTTGCTAGCCTCAATATTCCCCTCTCTATCCTCTCTAAGCACAATCATTTTTTCTGCCTTTCTTTGCTTCCTGATAATCTTCTCAACTTGCTCCCCAAATAAATCTTCTTCAATTATAGTAAGCCCTCTTTGCCTTGCAAGCCTTAGTTTGCATTCATCAAGTGTTTTACTATCTTCCATAATACCTGCTACTCTACCTATTTGGAATGTTAATTGATTTGAGCCAAATTCACTAAGCCATTGATGAAAACGTGCTTTTCTCTTTCCATCATCTTTTATGTTTAATCTATTTAACTCCTCTTTTACATATCCATCTTCAATTGGTTCATAAATGTACTCATTGATAAATTTACCATAATACATTGGTCGACTTCTTGATTTTGTTTTTTCATTTTCATATAACCTGTCAAGCTGTTCAAAGAATTTATCTGGAAATCTCTTGAGCCATTTTTGCAATCCTTCCGCTATGTACTGTTCAAGTAACAAACGTAGTGCATCTTTTTTTCTGTTATATTGATAACCGGTTGCCTCGTCCACAAGAGCGATGATACCTATTTTTGATAAGGCGCGCATGATAATATCAGCTTTTTGAGCTGTTATCATCTGTTTTTCAGTAAGCACCCCTGCATCGCGTGCTTTTAACCATATTTCGCAAATATCGGGTATCAATTCTGCTTCAAAGCCTTTCAGTTCTTCCACTTGAATTAAATTATTTGCCCGGGCTATAACATCCGCAGAAGTAAATGGTTCTAGGGATTTTAAATCAATAATAACTGGCAACTTCCCGGCACCTCCATCTGGACGGCTAAAGGCTTTATTTAAAGCAGTTTGGCTAATAACGCGAACTCCATCCTCATTTACAGCGCAATTAATTTCAATATCGCCAATTTTAATGCTCCCGCGATATATGACACCTTTCTTTTTTTCATTACTCATAACTTCAACCAAACTACCCAACCAAAACTCTATAAACCACCCTCTTACCCTCACATCCACAAAACCAAGATGCAAACTTACCAAAGTCGTTTAATTCCTTAACGTTATATCTAAAACTAAACTCATTACAGTATTTTTGCATGTGCTTTTCAGAGGCCCAGTGGTATATTCCTGTAATACCTCTTTTCAAATGAGACCAGAATCCTTCTATTGTATTAGTATGTATCTTAAATGCAGTTCTTGCATCATTTCTTACATACTCTTCTGCTGAGTGCTTTATTGTTTCGTGGTTATAATTCTTTCTTAACCTATCATATCCAAAATAAGTATCTGTTATAATCGTAGAACCTCTTTCAACATTAACATTAATTCTTGGTAGCAAATGTTCTGCCTTGTTATCTATTACTTTAAAAGCTTTTACTTGCTTTGTATCACGATTAACTATTCCTATTACTGTAGTCTTTTGAGATATACCTTTCTTATCTTTGTGCTTATTTGTATCACTCCCGCCAATATATGCTTCATCTATTTCTGTTATTCCGTTGAAAGGGTCGTTACCACCTTTCATAACTTCACGAATGCGGTGAAGCATGAACCATGCAGTCTTTTGAGTTACTTCAACATATTTACTTAACTGAATACTTGAAATACCTTTCTTCATTGAAGAAAATAGATAAATAGCTATAAACCATTTAATCAATGGAATACGTGAATCTTCAAATATAGTTCCTATTCTAACTGTGAATTGTTTTTTGCACTTCTTACATTTAAATAATCTTCCATCTTCATATTTATAAGTTTCTTTGCAGCCACAGTGTACACAGGTAGCAGACTGTTTGCCCCATCTTTCTTCTGCTAACCAATCACGACACGCCTGTTCATCACTAAATTTCTTTTGAAACTCAAGTAAGTTCATATACTTAATAACTCTTTATAGGTTTATTAAATATAGTATGTTTTATATGTCAAGAACTATTTTGGTTTATTAAGTATATAGTTGCCAGCTTTTTTGTATTTTGCAAAAAAAATAAGAAAATACTTGACTATAAAAAAAAATAGTTCTTGAGTACTTTAAGAATATGAGTTTTTTAAGTCAATGACTACTGTAAATCAAATTTTAAGACTTGGTAGGAGAAAAAAAGTGGTTAAATCTAAGTCACCTGCTTTGCAAAAAAATCCTCAAAAGAGAGGCGTTTGTACAAAGGTTTATACGACGACTCCAAAGAAGCCGAATTCGGCTTTGCGTAAAGTTGCAAAAGTTAGATTGACAAACGGATATGAAGTTATTTGTTATATAGGTGGAGAAGGGCATAATCTTCAGGAGCACTCTGTTGTACTGATAAAAGGCGGAAGAGTAAAGGATTTGATTGGAGTTAGATATCATATAGTAAGAGGTGCACTTGATACACAAGGTGTAAAAGATAGAAAGCAAGCGAGATCCAAGTATGGAGCGAAAAGACCGAAAGTTGCAAAGAAATAATTTTTTAAGTTATGTTGTTAGATATTACATCTGTTGATTTTAAAACCCAGCCTGATTATAGGTATCATAGTCCTTTGTTCGCAAAGCTAATCAATAAAATGATGAAGTGTGGAAAGAAAGCCATAGCTGAGAAAATAGTTTATGGTGCATTCGAAAACTTGGAAAGTATGATAAAGGAAAAAAAAATAGAGGTTAAAATGGATGGCGTAGTTAGGGACGATATATCCGCAACTGAATTGTTGTTGTTAATAGTATCAAAGGTAGCGACTGGCGTTGAGGTTGTTACTCAGAGAGTTGGTGGTGCTAATTATAAAATTCCAAAACCGATATCTCTAAAAAGATCTTTGTCTTTGGCTTTTTCTTGGATTGCTCAATCAATTGCATCGAGATCTGAAAAAACTGCGATAGATAAAATGACAAACGAGTTTATTGATATATTGAATGATCGTGGAAATTCGATAAAAAAGAAAAACGAAATTGAGAAAAATGCGGAAGCAAATAGGGCGTTTGCACACTTTTTGCGTAGATAATTTTTTTAGCTTATGACTAGACCAAAAAAACAGGTAATAAAAAAAGCAAGACGTGTTGTGAAAAACAAGTTTAAAGTGTCGAAATCTTTTGCGAAAAGATTTTCGTCAAATTCGAACGGCGTTATGAAAGCGAATTCCGCTGGAAGAAGACACAATGCGTCGAATAGAGATGCAACGCAGCACCTTTCATCAAAGGGTACCTTTATTGTGGATAAGGTTAATGTAAAATGTGCAAGAAGAATGATGGGCGAAAAATCATCCTTTAGATCTTCGCATTATGTATCGGAAACGCAATTACCGATTTGTTCAAAAAAGATAGCTAAATTTATCAGTTTGTTAAAGCAATGTCAAGAGTAAATATATCAGTTGCTTCAAGAGCAAGGAGAAAGGCTGTAAAAGTGGCAGCAAAGGGTTTCATGGGAAGAAGAAAGTCCTGTTATAAGCTTGCAAAGAGAAGTGTGGAAAAATCATTACAACATGCTTATGTTGGTAGAAAGCAGAAGAAAAGAGATATGAGGGCTGCGTTTATTGCCCGAGTGTCTGCTTTAGCTGAAAGCTTGGGAATGAAATACTCTGTTTTTACTTTTAAGTGTAAACAGGCTGGTCTTGAATTAAATAAAAAATCGATTGCCTTGCTTTCTTCATCAGATGGTACTTCGTCAGCTTTTACTTCGTATATTAAATCAAAAATAATGTAATTTCTTCATCTTATGGCTATATCAATTAAAAATAAAAGAGAATTAACAGGGGAGTCCAGCGAGAGACTTTATGAATTGGTTATTTTGTTTAGATCAAATGTAATTATACATGATATACAAAATGATCTTTCTTCTATAGTCTCGAATATGACCATGAGACTTGGTGGAACTATTATAAACTCAGAATATTGGGGTTTGAGACCGCTTGCGTATGAAATATCTGGTAATAGAAAAGCACACTATTATTTTTTTGGACTTAAGATTTCCCCTGATTCTATCTCAAAAATTCAAGGGTTTATGGAAAATAATTCGAATATTATAAGGCATATGTTTATTTTATCGGAATCAGATGAGGCAACTCTAAGAGGTAAAAGCCTGATGCTTGTGAATCTTCCAAGGGATATAGAAAAAGAGATGGGAGAGATAGTGTACAATGATGCAAATGTTTTTAAAATATAGTTTAAGTTTTTTATGAATACAACGCAAACTTCTAATGTAGCTATTTCTGGAATAGCTAAGAAAGTCCTTTCGATAGTAAAAACTCATTCAGTTTTTGCAAAACAGAATAGCAAGAATTCAGACATATCGTTGTCTGCAATTAGTTATATGGATGCACCAACTTTGAAAAATTTTCTGACTGATGCATCAAGAAAGATAATGGGCTTGAGACATACGGGGGTTCCTGAAGAAATTCAGCAAGCGATTGAAAAGCATGTTAAGATCTCTAGATTTCTTGGTTTGCTACCGTTTATAAAATAATTTTTTATACCTATGTTCGTTGATATAATACTTTTAAAATCTGTGGATACTCTTGGGAGTGTATCTGATGTTGTTCGAGTCAAGATGGGTTATGCAAAAAATTTCCTTATAAGAATGGGTTTTGCTGTTTTGGCTAATAAGAAAAACATTGCTGAAATAGATGCTAAAAAATCCGAATTAAGTTTGCGTGATGAGGCAAATAAAGATCTTGCAAAGTCCTTGAAGGCCTCATGTGATAATATTTCAATAGTATTGCAGAAATCTGCGATACAAAATGGAAGACTGTATGGGTCTATTTCTGCAAAAGAAATAACTGAAGCTCTACTTGAGGCTTGTAAAAGAACATCGCTTGATGTTAAGCCTGAAGTTTTTGCTTTTGTACAAACATCTGGAATTCGGTTGTCAAGTGATATAAAATATATTGGTGAATACAAAGCTTTTATGGTTTTATATGGAGATATATCTTTGTCTTTCAATATAATTGTTGAGCATAAATAAAAAAAATTGATTTGTAAGAGATACGCTCGCTTTTTTGGTTCCCGAGTAGTCCGTTGTTTTAAACTGGTAATTGTAAAAAACTATTATCAAGTTCTGCATTTGGGAAATGTCGGTAGTATCTAGTACTTTAACTATCGCTTTGTTGCAATTTGCTGTATGATCCAATCTGGGGGTATCTGTTAGTAAATTGCAACTAAATAAGATTTTGATTTCATCTTTATATTAATCAAAGCTTCATTCTTGTCTTTCAGAAATATCTGGTAGACTTTTAAGCTTTATATATAGCAAAAAATCATGTACAATGTCTAACTCGTAATCATCAAGTGCTTTTCCATTCTTTAGTTTATCTCTAATTTTTATTCCATTAAAAAATTTTTCTTCAGAGCTAGGTATGCAATTAAGTGCAAATTTTAACATTTTTCCCGTTAATTTTTCTCCTTTTGTTAATTTATGCTCAATATATTCACACTTTTCATAAATTCCAGCTATATTTTTATGCATGATTTCATTGGCTTGTTTATCAAATAGTTGTTCCACAGATCTTAGCTGTTCCAATTCTACTTCGAAATATTCTCTAAGCCAAACTTGTTTAAATATTTCCAATTTATTCTCATGACTAACGGTTGTTTTGCTATCATGCTCTACTTCGGCAATATACAACTTCCAATCTTCTATCGAGATTTTATCTTGATTATCAAATAATAACTTTGCAAGTTCCAATTCTACTTCGGAAGCTTTCAATAAATCAGTCCATTTACTGAAACCAGCCATGTATGCAATGAGATCTTGAGCTTTCATTAAGCCGAAATTATCTTCATTTTCGTCGAAGCTTGCGAGGATACCATCTACATTAAAATATTTTGGATTATATTTGTAGCAAGAGTCGCCATTTTTATCAATATATGGTGTTTTGGTTTTATAATCTTTTGAGAGTTTTTTTGCTTGAAGTTTGAAATGTTCAATGTACGTCATAAATATAAAATAAAACTATAAACTACTAATTTACGGCTTATAAAATATTTGCACAAACGTACAGGCTCGCCAAGAGCACGCTGTATTTATAACAGAAGATTCTTTAATGTCAAGAAGAAAATTATTT